>JADFGE010000168.1 GCA_022567855.1 Planctomycetota bacterium
GCGCCGTTCCCACTGTTGCTCGAGTTGGCGCTGGTGATCGAAACTATTTGGGAGCCACCAGGGTCGTTCCTCGCCGATGTGTTTAGCGATCGCCTCTGTGTCCGGCCACGACGTGAAGAGCACCGTTTCACCCATCACGAACGGCTTCGGGGGCAGGGTGGCAAGATGCGCCTGAAGATCGTCGAGATAACTCACCCAACGGTTGGAATCTTCGTAGGTATGTTCATCATGTAGATCAGTCTGTTCCGGATCAGTGAGCGCGAAATTCGCTGTCTGTACTTGAAGGAGCCGGTCAGGTAACCGCCTGCGCGCCGTCCGCCACCACCATTGGGCGAGCACTGAATCAAAGCACGGATGCTCGCATGTCGCGCTGACGATGATGACCGAGGGGTGATTGCGATCACGGCGCATGAAGGCAGCGTAGAGACGTTCATACTCATCTCGATGTTCCGGCCCCATTGGTGATTGCCAGACGGGATGTTCCTGCCAAATGAGCATCCCCATCTCGTCCGCGATATCGTAGAAGTAGCGCGGCGGATACCACATGCACAGGCAGACTAGATTGAAGCCCATCGCCTTGAGTGTTTGGAACTGTTGGCGGACCTCAGCGGGCGTCGGCGTCGGGGCGAGGTGCTCTGGCTCGTGCCCCCAGTGGAGGATGCCACGGATGAACAACGGGGAATCGTTCAGTAGTATCTGTGTGCCGACCGCTGCGACGCTGCGGAAACCGAAACGAATGCGATGCGTTTCGCTTTCACGATCGGCATCGAGTAGCCGCACTTGGGCCGCATAGAGATTCGGTTTGCTCGGCGACCATCGACGCGGCTCGTGAATCTGAAGCGAGAGCGCGCATGTCTGTTCGTGCTCGGCAATCTCGCCCGAGGCGTCGGCAACGAGCTGACGATTCTCGTCGAAGAGTTTGACTTCAACTGCTCCGGGGGCGGCTGCGCTGCGCGGCTCGAGTTGAACTTCAATCCGAACGTCCCCCGTCGATGGATCAGCGTGTACGCCGACGCCATCTTGGATTGCACAAAGGCGTGCGGTTCGACTCAGGCGCATCGGCTGCCAGACGCCGCCATGCTGGATGCTGATGACATCGTGAAACCCCTTGGTGATGTGGCCGGACTGAAGCTCGCCGGGGGCAACTTTCGGCGCTGCAATCTCGTCGATGCACAGCAGTATCTCGACCACGCTGCCGCCGGCCAGAGCCGCGGTGATGTCAAATTGAAACGGCAGGTAATCGCCGACGTGCCGCCCCACTTCTTTGCCGTTGACGCAGGCGCGCAGATCAGTTGCCACCGACTCGAAGCACAGCCAGAGGCGGTCCGTCGCATTGTCGTCGCGCCAGGACCCAGGCAGCTCGATCGTACGCCGAAGCCGCGCCGCGCCGTGAAAATCGGTTCCAAGCACCGTCTGCCACGCGCACGGGAGCGTGATCGGGCGCCAGGATGGGTCCCCCGCGGCCGGCGTGGCTTCACCTTCTTTGGTCTGTGGACAGATCTCCCACGGGCCACACAGATCAATCGAAGCGCTCGTTGGCGTGTTCACCATGACGATGGCTCGATGATATCACCGCCGCCCTCAGCCAAGTGGTATTCTGGAGACGTGACTGAAGTGCCCCGCCAGAAAATCGTACTGCTTGTGAGGTATCCGTGAGCGTGCGATCGTCAACCAGCGGTTGGGCGTTCGCTGCCTTTCCGCTGGCCGTAATTGTGGTCTTCACGGCGCTGCCGACGGTCGCCGGCGTCGCGCTGAGCTTTTTCGAATGGACGGGCGGCGGCCGGCCGAAGTTCATCGGAATTGAGAACTACCGCGCTGCGATACTGCACGATCCCCAGCTTATTCACTCGTTTCGCAACACGCTCATCTTCGGGGTTGCGACCGTCCCCATCACCGTGATCCTCGCTTTTGTCTTGGCCGTCGCGCTCAAGGCCGAATGGTTCGTAGGAAAGACGACGGTGCGAACGATCATCTTCCTGCCGTTCGTGATCTCGATCGTAGCCATCGGGTTCGTTTGGCGATGGGTTTTGGATCCACACAGCGGTCTGCTCAATATGGGATTGGAATCAATCGCGGCGGATCGAATGTTCGCCGACTGGCCGGTGCCATGGCTCGGCGACAGTCCTTGGGCGCTGGGAACGATGTGCTTTGTTCATGTGTGGAGGAACCTCGGCTTTTGTGTCGTGCTGTACTTGGCGGCATTGAGTCGTGTGCCGCGATCGCTCTACGATGCGGCCGGCGTTGACGGAGCAGGTTCGTGGCAGGCGACGTGGCGCATCGCCTGGCCCGCGGTCCGCCCCATGACGCTGTTCGTCGTCATCACCAGCTCCATCTGGTCGCTCCAAGTCTTCGATCTGGTGTGGGTGATGACCGGTGGCGCCGAGCAGCCTTGGACGGACGTGCTCAACACGCACCTGTATCGAGAATTCGCGGCGAATCGACTGGGGTATGCAGCAACGATCGGCGTGCTTGTCCTGATCGTCACCGCCGTCATCACTGTCGCCCAACTGCGTTGGCTGCGCGGATCAGCGGAGGCGGCTTCATGAGCGCATGGTCCAAACCGGCCTGGCCGATTCGAGCTGCGGTTCACGCTTTTGTTTATATCCTCGCCGCGACGATGCTCGTGCCGTTTGCCTGGATGTGCTCTACGTCGCTCAAAACCGACGTCGAAGCGATTGACGTTCAGCAGGTGGCGTTGCTCCCCGCCGGGTCGGTGAGCGACTGGAAATGGGGTAACTACCTCGAAGCGTGGCGTCTGGCCGAACTCGGCGACGTCTATCTCAACAGCCTGATCGTGGCCGTGGTGGTGACCGTTCTCTCGGTGCTGCACAATGCACTGGCGGGATTCGCGTTCGCCAAGCTGCGCATGACGGCAAAACGGAGCGTATTCATCGCGATGTTGCTGACGATGATGCTCCCGTATCAAGTGTATTTTCTGTTCGCCTATATATTGTGCGGCTGGCTGGGATACGTCGATCATCTGCACGCGCTCATCGTGCCGTTCCTCGCCAGCGCGTTCGGGATCTTCTACATGCGGCAATCCATCATCACGGTGTCCGACGGCCTGCTCGATGCGGGAAGAGTCGATGGGCTTACGAACTTCGAGTTGTTCTGGCACGTCGTGCTTCCTTCGATCAAGCCGGCCGTCGGCGCGCTGGCGATCTTCACGTTCATGGCGTCGTGGAACAACTTCTTCTGGCCGCTGATCGTGATCGACTCTCAGGAGAACTTCACACTGCCGTTGTCGGTGGCCGCATTGTCCTCGGGGTTATACGTGCAATCATGGCCGGTGCAGATGGCCGCGGCTACGCTCATCACACTTCCCACCATCGTCGTCTTCATCATCTTCCAACGGGTCTTCGTTCAGGGTCTTGCGCTTACCGGCATGAAGGGCTGATCGATGCGACGGAGCCACGGGATCATCTTCGGCATCATTCTCGCCAGCGCCGCCTGCTTCGTCCGGTTCGGCGGCGACGAAACGCCCGAGGGACGCCTCTGGATGGCGGTGTGGGGGATGCCGTTTGAGGATCGGTTATTTGAGGACGGCTACGCACGCGACTTCGAGCAGCTCCATCCCGGCGTTTCAATCAAATATGGTCGCTATGAGGACGTCACCGCGAAGTATTACACCTGGCATCTGCTGAAGCGCGGCGCTGATGTCATGCGGGTGCCGATCACCGACTACCACGCACTGGTCACCAAGGGCGTGCTGGCGCCGCTGGATCGGTTCATCAACGATCCCGAGATTGGGCTGAGCGCGGCGGATCAAGCCGACTTCACGCCTGCGATATGGGACGCGCTGCTCCTGAACGGCCAACGCTACGCGCTGCCTTCGGATAATGCGCAGTTCGGTCTGTATTACAACGTAACAATCTTCGAGCGCTATAACCGGGAGCATCCCGACGATCCGCTTGGTTATCCCAGTGCGTCTTGGTCATGGGAGGATCTCCGCGAAGCCGCCGACAAGCTGACGAGGCGCGATGATCATAGACGGATCGTTCAGTACGGTGTGGATTTCACGCTGTGGGCGTGGCCGTTCATGACGTTCTTCGCCCAAGCGGGCGGTGAACTGTGGGACGACGCGCAGACGACGACGCTCATCAACTCGCCGCCCGGCGTCGAAGCGTTGCAGTTGATTGTTGATCTGCTTCCACATGGCGCCTCGATGCGGTCCGGAGAGCTCACTGATTCCGCCACCGGGCCGGATAAACTCTTCGGCACGGGTCAAACCGCGATTTTGCTGGACGGCTCGTGGCGGGCGCCCTTCCTGGAGCAAACGTTCTTTGAGCTTGAGTTCGGCATCGCTCCCCTACCATCACATCGGCGATCTGCAATCGTTAGCGGATCGGTGTTGTGGGCCGTTAGCGCACATAGTCAAAACAAACCGCTGGCTTGGGAAATGATCCGGTGGATGTCTAACCGCGAGCAATCCTTGCGGTATTGGAAGGCTCTGCGGGTGGCCCCGCCCGCCCGAATGTCGGTGATTCGCTCAGCCGAGTTTGCCGCCGCCGATCCGACCGCAGGTACGGCGCATGATCGCACGAGCTGGCTGGCACACGCGATCACGGTCGATCCTGCCTCGGGCCGGATGCCTGGGTTTGTCCCGGTCGGGCCGTATCAGCAGGATCTCGAGGACAAGATTACGGCCATGCTGCTCCGGGCGGTCTCGCGCGGTCGAGATGAATCGTTGGCCCAGTTGCTGGATCGGGCGGCGGCGGCGGTCCATAGCATCATCGACCGCGACCGTCGGGCCCGGCGGTTGCCGCCGATCGAGCGGGAGTGAGCGATTTGACGTCACATTTTCGTTTCAGGGGCGGTGACCTGGCGTCGCCGCGACTGTATATTGGTTTCTTGCCTTGATGAGAAAGGAGATCCACCGTGTTCCAATCTCGCCTCCAACGTCAGGTCCTTGCTTGTTGTCTCGCCGTCGGCGCGCTGGCCGGAGTGAGTCGCGGTGTCGATGACAACGATCCGCAGGACCAGTGGTCGATCATTCATTGCGGAATGCTGCTGGCCGTGCCCGGGAAAGCCCCGCACAGCAACGTGTCGATCATCGTGAAGAACGGGCGGATCGTCGAGGTGCGCTCGGGCTTCATTGGAGCCGATGCCCTGACGGAAGCGGGTGAGGCGACGGTTGGGACGATCGACCTTCGTGACTCGTTCGTTATGCCCGGCCTGATCGATTGCCACACGCACATCACCGGCGAGTACACGGCCGACATTCGCCTTCGGCGCGTGCAAGAGACGGACGCCGACTCAGCGATCAACGGCGTGGTGTATGCGCGGCGGACATTGGAAGCGGGATTCACGACGATTCGCAACGTCGGCTCCAGCGGCGACGCCGCATTCGCCCTACGCGATGCGATCAAGGCGGGGATGGTGGTGGGGCCGAGAATCCTCGTCGCCGGCGAATCGATCAGTCCCACGGGCGGACACAGCGACTCGACGCTGGGGTATCGCGCCGATCTGTTCGACACGCCGGGCCCGATGCAGGGGATTGCCGATGGACCGGCCGCGTGTCGACAGGCGGTACGGGCTCAGGTCAAGCGTGGCGCCGATGTCATCAAGCTGACGGCCACCGGCGGCGTGCTCAGCGCCACCGCGGCGGGCACTGAGCAGCAGTTCTTCGATGACGAATTGCGAGCCATTATCGAAACTGCTCACCTGCTCGGCCGCAAGGTCGCCGCTCACGCCCACGGCACGAAGGGAATCAACGCCGCGCTTCGGGCCGGCGTGGACTCGATCGAGCACGGAACATTCCTCGATGATGAATCCATCTCATTGTTCAACGACACCGGCGCATTCCTGGTGCCGACCATTCTGGCGGGTAAAACGGTTACGGAACATGCAAAGGAAGTTGGGTACTACCCCGCCGCGGTAGCTGAGAAAGCCAAAGCCGTCGGACCGATGATCCAAGGCGCGTTCGCCAAGGCGGTCCGAGGCGGCGTGCGGATCGCGTTCGGCACGGACTCCGGCGTGAGCGAGCACGGGCGAAACGCCCAGGAGTTCGCCCTGATGGTCGAAGCCGGCATGGGCGAGATGCAGGCGATCATCGCCGCCACCATCAACGCCGCCGAGCTCCTTGGACTGTCGGATGAGATCGGCACCATCGAGCCGGGCAAAGTGGCTGACATCATCGCCGTGGGCACGAACCCGTTGACCGACATCAAGGCAACTCGATCACCCGCCTCGCTCCCTGACGCGGTTAGCTTCTGGGCAAACCGCCGTACCATCTCATCGAGCTGTTCGTAGGAATAGCGATCGGTACCATCGATCATGGCCGTCGCTGCGCCGCGATACTGGGCTGAATTCGCTAAGAGTGAACCGAGGTTGAGCGTCATGCGGCTGTGTCACATTTCATGATTCGATGCGTCGCTCTTCAACATATCGTGAAGCACATCCCGCGGACAGAGGCCGGAGACGCGTATGCCTTGGCTCTTTCAAAACACGTTCTTACCGCGGCGGTAATCATCACCAAAGCTGGCTTGCACGTCTTCGGTCAGGCTCTGGCTGCTGTCCGTGGCCACGTCCGCGTGTTGCTGTATATATCGCAGACAAGTGTTCCAACGCAGTATCGCGTCAGGATCATTGGGCGGACTTGACATTTCAGCTCTCTCGTAGCTATGCATGGCCTCGCGAAACCAACTGATCGCCACATCGATGGGTACACCTCGGGATAGCTGTGCTTTGGCCCAGCGCTCGTGCACTATGCCCTCGTAATACGCTTGTTCATAGG
>JADFGE010000005.1 GCA_022567855.1 Planctomycetota bacterium
GGCGATGAGCTTACCGCGGCGCTGGACGACGAGCTCTGGTTTGATGGGGAGTTTCGGCAGCTGTTGGCGATCGGCCAGGCGACGGGCGAGCTCGATTCACTGCTTGAACGCATCGGCCGGCGCTACGCACGGCAGGCCGAGCGACTGATCGATCGACTCGCGGCCCTGCTGGAGCCGAGCGTGATCCTCACCCTGGCCGTCTTGGTCGGCCTCGTCGTCATGGCCGCCATACTTCCTCTGTTGCGATTGCAGGAGGTGTTGTGATGGGAAGAAGGCATCGAGGCATCAAGGCATCGAGGCATCAAGGGAAGAAGCAACCAAGAGACCGGCGCGGGATGACGCTGGTGGAGATTCTGGCCGTGGTCGTCATCCTCGGTCTGATCGCCGGGACCTTGTTGGTCGGCTTCTCGGGCTCCTTCGGCAAGGCCAAGCACGAGCTGGCCAAGAGCGGCATCGGCATCGTTGCCACGCAATTGGAGAAGTACCGCTTAGAGCACAGCGCTTGGCCCAGCAACGATCAGGGACTGTCAATACTCACCGACGGCCAGGCCAGGCCGACCGATTCGTACTATCTGAACCCCGGCCAGCTGCGGGATCCCTGGGACCGTAACTACCTCTACCTCACGCCCGGTCCGGACGGCCATCCCTACGAGGTTCTCTCCTACGGCGCCGACGGCCAGCCCGGCGGCGAGGGCGAGAACGCCGACATCACCTCCGTCAACCTCCGAGGCGATGCCCCATGACGGCCAGAAGCGTCAAGTTGCCAAGCGGCGCTTCCGGGGGCACTTCCGGGGGCGGGGGCTTCACACTTGTCGAGCTGCTGGCGGTGATTGTGATCATCACGCTCACCACGGGCATCGTGACCGTCGGCCTCGCGTCGGCGAACACCAGCGCCCAGCTCCGTGGGGCCGTCGCCCAGTGGCGCACCCTCGACGCGCGGGCTCGAACGTTGAGCCGAGCACTCGGCCCCGTGACCATGGGCTACGAAGAAGAGCCACAACGGCTGCAGCTCTCCCGCGTCGAATCCGATGAACTGCTCGCGAACATCCAGTTACCAAAGAAGGTTCACGCTGCTCTGGTCACTGAGCATCCAACGGACACCATCGTCTTTGACCGCCTCGGCCGCACGCCGGATTACGACGTTCAAATCATGATCGATGATCGAGTCGTCGCCTGGCACGTGTGCGGCCTCACCGGATACATCACGGAGCCCAGACGATGATCCGCCGCCGTGGATTGACTTTGCTTGAAGTGCTGGCGTCGACCGTCCTGCTGACCATGCTCGCGTCTGCCTGCCTGCCGCTTCTGCGACAGGCGATGAGCGACCTGCGCCAGACGGACGAACCGTTTGCCCTGGTTGAATTGACGCAACTCGCCGAGCTGTTCCTTGCCGATCCCTCGGCGTTCGGGGTTGAGTCGCTGCCGTTGGAATCGGACGAACTTCACCTGCCCTGGCCGGAGCGTCCAGGTCGATCACCGGTCACCGTGCGCCGTTGGCGTGCCGACACCCCCCCACCCCCCCCACACGATCACGCCTGGGTGAGTTTTTCGTGCGAGGGGCAACGCATCTTTCGCTGGCTTGCCGTCGAGACCGAACGGGAGTCCGAGCCATGAGGCGCGGCCTGACCATGATTGAAGTCCTGGTGGCCCTGGGTCTGCTCAGCGCTCTTATACTCACCCTGACCTCGTGGATTCAGACCACGGCCCGTGCCGGCGCCCTCGCCGAACCCATGCGCTGGCGCGTCGCCGCCGAGGCCGTGCTTCAGTTGATCCACGATGATCTGATGACGGGGGATTTCCTGACCGAGCAACAAAGGCGCAGGAATCGGCACCCTCGCGTGATGGTCGAGAACGGCTCACTTCGCATTGACACGAGAGCTTCGAGTTCCGGGGGCGGGGGCGGACCGACGGTCCATCACTATGCACTCGACGCATTCACCGGTGAGCTCACAAGAACACACGGGCCCAAGCTCGGTCGCAAGACAACCCGTCTGCTCCTGGACAAGGTCGACACCTGGCACTGCGCACAGGACGAGGAGCGCACGATGCTGACCGTCATCATCACGTCCGATGCAGGCCAATCAATCCAACGGAGTTACTTCCTGCCGTGACAAATACTACCCGTCCAATCAGACGCGGGGCGGCGCTGCTCATCGTCCTGGCCGCGCTGATCCTCACCGTCACGGCGAGTGTGAGCCTGGCCCGCCTCGCCTCCACTCTGAAGATGCAACGCAAACTCGATCGCGCCGCCATTCTTGCGGACGATCTTCTGCGCGCTACTGAAGCGCCCATCCTGACCTGGCTGGAATCCGAATCCGCTCAGGTCGTCCTGCCCCCGGAAGTTGAAACGCCGCAGATCGGCGTTCTGCACGACGCGTGGTCCGACGGCAAGCGTGCCTACGAACTGGACATCACCGCCTGGGACCAATGCGGCATGGTTCCGATTCAGCTCGCTCGCTCGGGGTCTCCATTGCGACTGGCTCTACCGGCTGACGTCCGCCGCGCCCTGGATCGGGTCAAGATCAAGCCCAACGAACCGCCCGGCCTCGATCTGTTCCTTGCGAACCTTGACGCAACTGATAATGAGATAAGTGTCTTCCCGCGCGCCTACTCGACGGAGCCGCTCGTCTTTGTCGATGCCTTGAATCCTACCGATCGCGAAGACGGAGATCCCCAACAACCTTCTACAAAGGCCCAGCCGCTTCCAGTGGCCGTCGGTGCCTTCGTCGCCACCCATTCCGGGGGCGGGGGCCGCATCAACGTCGACACCGCGCCCCCGGACGTGGTCAAGCACGCGTTGAGAGCGGCGGGCCGAGGGGGACTTGCGCTCGTTCTCGCCGCCCGCGCCGAAGGGCGATCCGTTCCGCTAGCTGATCTTCCTTCATCATCAAGCTCAAACCGCACCGCGCCGCAGATTGTCGGCTCAAGTTCCGCCTGGTCCTTCCGGATCGACGTTCGGGTCGGACCGTTACGACGATCGTGGTGGGCCGTCTACGTCAAGTCCCGTTCTACCTGGGAGTGCGTACAACGCCTTGCGATTGCCCAATGATCCAATCCGTAGATTGACGCGATCAATGCGCCTCACATGGCTCTTGGGCGCTGCGCTCGTCACGCTGTCTGCGGCGTGGGCTTGGCGGCCGCTGGAACAGCCCGAGCCGAACGGGTTCTTCATCGATCTTCACGCGCCTCCGACCACGCCGATCGACGATGAGGACCACCTGTTCGATCAAGGCGCCTTCGTCGTTCGCCTCTGGAATCCACCCCCGCCCCCGGAAGCGCGCAACGCACTCGTGGCTGGGCGAACGGCGCCGCCACCCAAGCCGCTGCGCTTGCAACTCATCGGCATCATCGACGACGGCCGGCAGCTTCGCGCCGCCCTCTACGATCCCGAGACCGATCGTTTACTCATTGTCGCGACCGGCGATCGCGTCAAGCAACACACGATCACGATCACCGCCGACGCGGTCGAACTTGCCGACGGACGAGTCACCCATCGACTCACCTTGCGAAAGGACCGATCGTGATCGGATCGACCGCGCACGATGGGCCGCACCTGCGGTGGCCGGCCGATCGCTTCTACTGGGCGATCCTCGATGCCTCCTCCCTGCCCGGGCGGCCGACCGTTCGATCCCGACGACAACACGAGCGGCTGGGCTACCTCTTCGAGAGCGTCCTGCCCGGCGTGACCATCGAAGAAGTCCAGGCCGTCTATCAACGCCTGCCCGGCGACGCGAAGCGCGTCCTGGCCTGTGGCATTAGCCAGAACGTCCTCGAGCAGGAGGTCGATCAATGCGCTTTGACGCTCTCACCTCAGACCGCGCCCGCATTCGTTGACGAGCGAATCGAGCCAGCTGGGTTGAACCTGCTCACCGGCCGTTTTTGTCCGGGGGCCGTGCGACGAGCCCATCGACGGCTGATTCTGTCCATCGCACTGGTGCTCACGCTCTGCGCCGTCCTGGTCATCGTCGGTCTGGAGCGCCGCACAAGCGCCCACCGCCGCGCGCAAAATGACGTTCTCACCGCCCGCACGGCGATCCTCGAACAGATCCTCGGCTCCGCTGCCCCCGCCCCCGGAATGGGGGCGGGCATTCCGAGGGCGGGGGTGGGGATTCCGGGGGCGGGGGCGGAGTTGAGGTTGACGGCCGAGCGTCGCCGTCTTGAACAGACACGCAGCCACGACGGCGCCGTCAGTGAACTTCACGACAGTGCGCGCGTGCTGGCTCGTCTGCTTGGGCTTTGGCCGTCCGATGTCCCGGCTCAGACGCAATCGCTTTCGATCAGTTCGACCTCGATCACGATCCGCGCCCAGGTTCCGAGCATGGCCGACGCCCAGCGTTTGGCGGACGCTCTGGCCCGCTTCCCCAAGTGGCAATTGCATCAGCCGCAATCTGAATCGCGACGCGATCATGTGCAGGTGACCCTCCGCCTTGGGCGCAACCAGGAGCAGGACCGATGACCAAGTTTCCCCGAACCGTCATCCTTGGCGTCTGGGTCGTCGCCCTTGGTCTGCCGCTGGTCATCAGCGCCAATCGGCTCGCCGAAGCCCGTTCCCAGCTGGCCGGGACACGTTCATCGTTGGTGCGCATCGCCGACAGCGCCCAGCGCATCGTCGATCTTCGCGGCACGCAGGAGCGCATCGCCGAGCACAAGCGACCCGAGCAGGACGTCATCGCCAGAGTCAGCGCCGCCCTCGCCCACGCGGGTATTGCGGCGGAGCATTTCGGGGGGCTGCGACCCGAGTCCGACGCCGCGCTGGCCGGGAGCGGCCACACCGGCATCGCCTATCGCCGTCAATCCGTGCGCGTCTCGCTCAATGACCTGTCGATCGCCCAGCTCGGCGCCTTCTTGTTCGAGTGGTCCGCCACCCAGCGGCTCTGGACGCCGACCCGCATCGAGCTGACGCATGCTCGTTCACGACAAGGTTCTGATCGCTATGACGCCGCGATCCTGATCACCGCGACCTACCTTGCCGATGGAGAACGCCGATGAATCGCTTCTCCCTACTCCTGCTGTGTGCGTTGCTTCTCGCTTTTGGCTGTGCATCGCCGATCAACGGTCCCTATCAGACACCCCGTGAAGGCGCCCGCAACCCGCTGAGAGCGCAGGAACTCACGCAGCAAGCGGCTGAACTGATCGACGACGATCCCCAGAAGGCCGAGCGGCGGCTGCGCGAAGCGCTGCGTGCCGATCTCTATCACGGCCCCGCCCACAACAACCTCGGCGTCCTCTATCTCTCTCAAAACAAGCTCTACGAAGCCGCCAACGAGTTTGAATGGGCCCGCAAGCTCATGCCGGGTCATCCTGATCCGCGGATGAATCTCGCCCTGACCCTCGAACGCGCCGGCCGCATCGACCAAGCGCTGGCGACGTACGGCACCGCGCTGGAGGTGTATCCCAATCATCTTCCCACGATCCAGGCTCTTGCCCGCCTTCAACTGCGCCATAGTCGCCCCGACGACCGCACCCCGGGCTTCCTCAAGGAAATTGCCCTCCGAAGTGGGCCGCAATGGCAACAATGGGCCCGCCAGCAGATGACGCGACGGTTGCCCTGAGCACCGCGCATATCCTCCCGTGACATAATGCCCCTTCTCGGACGTAGCTGCAGTCGGCACATCTTCCGGGCTCGGTGTCCCTGGTGAAAACTCCATACTGCCGATTGTACAAAGACTTGCGGTTGGTCGTCGGGGCGAGAATTCCTCCTAGTCTGACCGGATGATCAAGCTGCTTGTAAGCCTTGTTGGGCTTTTCTTCCGATCGCGCGCCGGTCTCGCCGCCGAGAACCTCGCGCTTCGCCATCAGCTAATCGTTCTTCAGCGATCAGCCAAACGGCCTCGCCTGAAAATACGTGATCGTCTCTTCTGGGTTTGGCTGTCAAGGATCTGGCCTGACTGGCGGAGTCGCCTCGTCATTGTCAGGCCCGACACGGTTATCAAATGGCATCGCCAGGGCTTCAAGCTCTACTGGCGATGGAAGTCGCGAACTCGCAAGCCCGGACGACCGAAGATCGATCCTGAAATCCGTGAGCTCATCCGACAGATGTCTCGTGACAACCTGATGTGGGGCGTGCCACGGATTCGAGATGAGCTTGCTCTGCTGGGGATCCAAGTGACCGAGTCCACAATCAGGAAGTACCGGATTCGTGGATCACGCCCTAGCCCCCAGACTTGGAAGACGTTTATCAAGAACCATTTCAACGACATCGCCACGATCGACTTCTTTACGGTGCCAACTGTGAGGTACCGCATTCTCTACTGCTTCATCGTCCTCCGTCTCGATCAGCGCTGCGTCGTACACTTCAATGCAACGACAAATCCGACAGGCCGATGGACGGCCCAACAACTTACCGAAGCCTTTCCCTTCGATGAAGCACCGCGATTCCTTATTAGAGATCGCGACGGGATCTACGGCGATGTCGTTCGCTCTCGAATCGCCAATCTGGGAATCAAGGAAGTGTTGACGGCACCGCGCACCCCGTGGCAGAACGGATACGCCGAGCGCCTGATCGGCTCGATTCGTCGCGAGTGCCTTGATCACATCATCGTCCTGAACCAGGCACATCTGATTCGAGTTCTCAGTGAGTACTTAGGGTACTACCATTCGGACCGGCCACATCAATCACTCGACGGCAACTCACCAAGGCGTCGAGAGGTTGAGTGGCCAGACCAAGGTCGGGTTGTTGCGGAGCCAGTACTCGGCGGCCTGCATCATCGATACCGGCGCGCCGCCTGATAACAAATGCTTTGGCTCTAACCTGCTACTTCAGCGCGATCAGTGTGTGCTGACTGAACAAACGGCGCCAAATCCATGCAAAACCGCGTGCTCCGCTGACCGATGGCCGCCACGAACAAGCGTCGCACATGATCATCCAACACCCAACAAACGCCCGGATGAGGTTTTCGCCACCCACACCGGTGGAGCACGTCACTCACGCCATCGAACGTAAACTCTTGCAATGCAATGACTAAACGCTCATTGCAGCGATTCGACCTCGACCGATATGCCTCGGCCCCACCAAGACGACGCCCGCGTTTGACCTTCTGCGCCGGTCAAGCCGATACGGCAGTCGACTGGCGACGTGATGCACGGCCACAGCGCTGTGTTGAACGAAGACCACGGTAGTCTGTGCGTTGCCCAAGACCATGAGGAGTCACGAGCGTGAACACGTTACGGCATCCACGAAGCATTCCTTAAGATCGGTTGCCTGCTGATCTGCTGGAACCGCGTCTTCGAGTTTTGTTAGAGTCCCATAATGAAACCATACGGGGTCTGAGCAGCGGCACCAGGCCGGATCAGACAGCAGCATCCTTCGCTCCAAACAACACCTGGCCGGTCTCGGCGTCCTGAACGACAATCGCTGCGAGAGGACATCCTTCAGCCGCTTCGAGAATATTCGCGGCCGTATCGTTCGTTGGATCAACCACGCTCGACTGGCGTTGATCGTTCAGCGCGAAGACGCTTGGACTCAGTTGCACGCAAATCGTTGAGCCCACGCACTTGTTGAGATCCACCGTGATGCGGAGGCGTTGCGAGGTAGACACACGTTGTTCCTTACCACACGCTAGAATTCGACGGGCAGAGCCTTGAGCGCGCGGCTGACCACCGCCGGGTGGTACTCCAATTCGTCGGTGGCCACGACCGGCACGGGGAGCCTCTGCGTGAGCCCGAGGAATGCCTCCTGCGCCTCCATCCGCGCCAGCGACGCCCCGAGACACACATGGATCCCGTGCGCGAAGGCCACATGCGGATTGGGGCTGCGCGTGAGTTCGAGCCGATCAGGATCCGTAAACTGCTGTGGATCCCGGTTGGCCGCGGAGAGCACAACGAGCGCTCGATCACCGTCGCGCAGCGTCTTGCCGCCCACCGTCACGTCGTGTTTCACCCAACGCACCGTGGCCTTGACCGGCCCGTCATACCGAAGCAGCTCTTCCACCGCCGATTCGATGAGTGCAGGTTGCTGCTTCAGCCGCTCCCAGTGGTCCGGGTGGCGCAGAAGCGCCAAGGTACCGTTGGCGATGAGATTCATCGTGGTCTCATGCCCGCCGAACACCAGCAAGACACACGTCGCAATGACCTCCTGCTCGGAGAGCTCCCCGCGCTCCTGGGCGGCCACTAGCGCGGTCAGTAAATCATCCGCCGGATGGGCTCGTTTTTCCTCGACAATCGGGGTCAAGTACTCAACAAGTGACGTCACCCCCTCGCAGGCTATTTCCCTGCGCCGCGGCTCGTCCGCCCGGAGGAAGAAAAAGACGCCGAGCTGCTCCGACCATTGTTTGATCAAGTCGCGATCAAGGTCAGGCGCACCCATCAACCCCAGAATCACCGTAAGGGGAACGAGATAGGCGAAGTCGCGGACCACATCCATCCGCCCTTTACCCTCTATTTCCCCCAGCAGATCGCCGACGATCGCTCGCACCCGCGGACGGTATCTCTCTACGGCCTTGGGGGTGAACGCTTTGTTCAGTACGATTCGCAGTCGGGTGTGGTCAGGGGGGTCGCGAAAGACAATCCATTGCGAGAGCACATCGAAGATCGGTGCAAACCGCTGGCGGTCGGCCTCAGACAGCTCCCGGGCGAGAAAACGCATCCGGTCCGAGGAGAAACCGTCCGGATCTCGCAACACCTGGACCACATCGTCGTAACCGGTGAGCATCCACCCGCCCCATCGTTCGTTGAAAAACACAGGGTCTAACTCCCGCATTTGGCGATAGTACGAGTGCGGGTCGGTCATGACGTCCGGGGCCATCAGATCGTCAGTTACCAGCGGCATCGGAGCCTCCTTATCCGGGCTAGTGATAGGCGTTCAGATAATATACGATAAACCTATCTTCTTGTCAATTATAAGGTCCGGGCCGGCGCCGGCATTGAGGACCACCCTCCAACGGGCAGGGACGCCCGCGTAAGGACTCAAACAAATCAATCCTGACACCCTTTTCTGCCTGACACCCTTTCTACCCCCGCGGGTTGGAGCCGACGCGTTACAATGAACACTGATGCGGTCCTCGCCCCCGGCCGGTTGCAGGGAAGCCGCGATGGACATGCCTCAGCCGGATTCTATATGGCGAACGAACGCGGATTCTGGTGTATGCCCTGCAGCATACCTGCCAAGCAGGGCTTGATGCTCGTCCTCGTCTCGTGCTTTTTCATACAGAGTAGTCTCGTCTATTTCGATGAGTCTGACAGTGAACCGCTGTCCGACGCCGCACGTGAAGGACGTCGAATCTGGCACCGCCACAATTGCCAGAGTTGTCATCAGTTCTACGGGTTCGGGGGATTCCTCGGCCCCGACCTGACCAATGCGACCCAACGACTGACGCCCGAGCGTCTGGAGCATTTGTTGACCGTGGGATCCGAGCAGATGCCGTCATTCAATCTTTCTTCGGATGAGATCGAGGCCTTCAGCGCGTTTCTGGCAGCGATGAACGACACCGGTCGCGGGCAGGCGAGATTTGCCGGTGAAGATCCCGCCTCGCGGCTGTTGCAGGCCATCGAGCAGGAACTTGCCGTGTCTGATGATGCTAACGCAATCGAGGGATTCAACCTCTTCATGAGCCGAGGGTGTCAGGGATGTCACATCCAGTTGGGGCAAGCAAGTACAATCGCGCCTGATCTGATTGACGTGGGCGATCGCCTGATTCATTCGGAGATCATGGAGGTGCTGGAGAACGGCCGTCTTCCCGGCATGCCTGCCCCGTCACTCTCTGCCCAGGGGCGGGAATTGACATACGAGTTTCTCATGTGGCTGGGCGAACACCGCGCCGTGTTGCGCGCGGCGGCGACCGAACCGACCCAGAGCGACGGCGTCGCCTGGCCCGATGTGCCGTGGTGGGAGTTTCGATGATTCCGCCGAACGCCCCGCGCGAGACACAGGATGAGGCGGCCGTTGATTCGGGCGAAGATTCGCCATGGTATGTATCCGTCGATCCGGTTCGCCGATACGCCACGCTGACGTTTCTTCGCGGCAGCCTGGTGTCGCTGGCGATCACGGTCGGAGCCGGAGTCCTGGCCGTGTTGTTTTACATTCCCGGCGCTGCCTCGTTTCTCGTGCGCCCCGGGTTGAGTTTCGCGGCATTGCGACCGATTCACACGACCTTTGCGTCCGCATGGATATTCCTCGGCGGCATCGCGGTCGTGCACCACTACCTCCAGGATCACGGCGGCGCCACCACAAGCGCCGAACGCCGGCGCCTGCTCGTGCAGGTTTCACTCTGGGGATTGACGGGGATGGGAATCCTGGTAACGCTGGCGATGGGGATCTCATCCGGCCGCGAATACATGGGATTCCATCCCGCCTTTTCGGCCGCGATCTTGCTCGGCTGGCTCCTCTTTGCGTGGAACTTTTTTCGCGCAGTCGGGCGCGGGTTCTGGGGCCGGCCTGTGTACGTGACCATGTGGGGTGTCGGCGCATTGCTCTTTATCTACACGTTTCTGGAGCAGCATGTATGGCTGTTCAAGGGCGTCTTCACCTCCCCAATCGTCGATCTTCGACTCCAGTGGAAGGCGACGGGAACCCTGGTCGGCAGTTTCAATCTCCTCGTGTACGGAACCCTGTACTACGTCGGCGAGAAACTCTCCGGCGATAAAGACTACGCCTACTCCAAGATGGCCTACGCGCTCTTTGGGGTGGGACTGCTCAACTCCTTTACGAACTTCGCCCACCACACCTACCACGTTCCGCAGAGTGAGGTGGTCAAGTGGATCAGTTTCATCGTGAGCATGACCGAGGCGCTCATCCTGATTCGGGTCATCTCGGATATTGCAAGGATGTCTTCGCGCCGAAAGGGCGATCCGTTCAACTCGACGCGTTGTTTCATCGTCGCCGCAAAATGGTGGACATGCGCAATGCTGTTCACCTCGTTGCTGCTTTCGGTGCCTCCGCTCAATGCGCTGGTGCACGGCACGCACGTGGTAACCGCACATGCTATGGGCACGGAAATCGGGATCGACAGCATGGTGCTCTTCGCCGCCGTCTCGTGGATCCTGAGCGAGGTCCTGACCCGGCGCACGGGCACGGATGCGGTTCTTCATTCGCCGCGCATGCGATTCCTCATCCTCGGGCTGAACGTTATGGCGGGCGCGCTCATCGTGTGGCTGAACATCTCCGGCATCATCGTGGGCTATACGCGATACCAACTCCTGCCGCCGCCCGAATGGCTCCAGAGTTGCAACTATTATGTTTTCGCCGGCGCAGGATGTGGCACGGCGCTCTTCCTGTTTGCGCTGGTGGCGACGTGGCTGCGGATTGCGTTCGGGAGAAATGGACGCCTGACTTCGCCCGTCTGATTCGTGAAGCAAGGGAAAACCCAGGACAGCGTACGCTGCAAATATTCGACTGAAAAGAGGAACTACGCCGCTTGCCGGTGATATGAACGCAGCAGACCGCCGAGTCACTTGCGACACTCGACCGGAGCCGTGGCCTCGGTAGGTTCCCCACTGTTTTGGAGGTAGCGATTCCCGAGTCCTTGATGTGGTCGTTCAAGGTGATCGTGCTCCAGATACTGGTCGATAGCGTTCCGCAGTGAGCGATTATCTACGGCGATGTCGTTCGCTCTCGGATTGCCAATCTGGGAACCAAGGAAGGCTCGACGGCCCCGCGCTCCCCGTGGCAGAACGGATACGCCGAGCGCCTGATCGGCTCGATTCGTCGCGAGTGCCTTGAACACATCATCGTTCTGAACAAGGCACATCTGATTCGAGCTCTCAGTGAGTACTTCGAGTACTACGACACGGACCGGCCACATCAATCGCCCGACGGCAACTCACCGACGCGTCGAGAAGTTGAGTGGCCAGACCAAGGCCGGGTTGTTGCCGAGCCTGTTCTCGGCGGCCTGCATCATCGATACCGACGCGCCGCCTGACAACCAGACCTTGGTTCCGATTGGTTCTGATTTGCATTTGAGCGCTATCGGTGCGTGCTGATCGCAAAAGTGGTGTCAAACCCATGCAGAATCGCGTGGTCAGCTGACCGATAGCCGCCACGAATAAGTGTCGCACACGATCGTCCAACACCCGACAAACGCCCGGATGACGTTTTCGCCGCCTTCAAGCCACTTGCGTTTGCGGTATTCAGTACGAACATACTAAGGATTCTTCACATAGGCGTTGGGCCGCAAATAGAACCACCAGTTGAGCACCAGGCATATGAAGTAGAAGACCGCGAAACCATACAGGGCATACTCAGGCGTCACCGCCTTGATCTGCTCTCCGAAGACCTTTGGGATGATGAACGCCCCGTATGCAGCCACGGCTGAGGTCCACCCGAGCACCGGACCCGCCTGCTCCGCATTGAACACAACGGCGATCGTACGGAACGTCGATCCATTTCCTACACCGGTGGCTGTGAAGAGAATAATAAAGAGCACGAAGAACTGCCAGAAGTACTGCTCCGGCGTTGCTGACTGATAAGCCATCTTCATGAAATACGCGACACCGAGCGCTGAGAGGATCATCACGATCGAGACGATCTGAGTCACCTTCGCCCCGCCCACCTTGTCGGAGATCCATCCACCGACCGGTCGAATCAGCGCGCCGATGAACGGCCCCATCCATGCGAACATGAGCGCACTCGGTCCATTAGGATTCACCGTGTTGTGAGTCAGCACACCGTCAATGGTCAGATGCTGAAAGCCGAAGATGACCTTGATCGCAAGTGGAAATGCGGCGGAGTAGCCGATGAACGAACCAAAGGTCATGGTGTAGATGACGGTCATAGCCCAGGTGTGCTTGTTGGAGAATATCTTGTACTGCCGCTTTAGATTGGCCTTGAGGCTTCCCCAGCTCAGAAACCGCATGAGAACGACCGTTGCTCCAATCACGAGCGGTAGGACGATCCACTTGCTGAGCAGTTCCAACCCGGTTGGTTTCGGTAGCAGGAGGTAGAGACCAACAACGGCTGTGAAGAAGCCGATCCCCAGGAGAAAAGTGATTTTGGCGAAGGCCGGGATTGGCCCACCCAACTCCGGTGTGACCGCCTTGGTTGTGATATTGTTCATCCCAAGCCAGCCTGCAAAGGCAAGCGGAATCAAGAACACCAGCCAAATAAAGCCCGCGTTGTGAATGTAGGTCTCCGTGCCGGCCTCGATTTTTCCGATCAGCGTTCCGCTGGAGTTGACGAGTGTCATCGACTCGCCACCGAATATCCCAAAAGTCATCACTAACGGGACCAGGATCTGCATGGTGGTGACGCCGAAGTTGCCGAGCCCGGCGTTGAGGCCAAGCGACGTGCCCTGCACTCGTTTGGGGAAGAAGAAGCTGATGTTGGACATGGACGAAGCGAAGTTCCCGCCGCCAAACCCAGTGAGCAGCGCCAGAAGCTGAAACACCCACAGAGGCGTATCAATGTTCCGCAGCGCAAAGCCGGTTCCTGCCGCTGGTATCATCAACAGGGCGGTGGTGAAGAAGATGGTGTTCCGACCGCCGGCAATTCTGATGAAGAACGTACTGGGGATTCGCAGCGTGGCGCCAGCCAAGCCCGCAATCGCAGTGAGCGTGAACAGATCCGCCTGTTCAAAGGGGAATCCAAGGTTGAGCATCTGTACGGTGATGATGCCCCAGTACAGCCAAACCGCAAACCCGCAGAGCAGGCTCGGGATGGAGATCCACAGGTTGCGCCGGGCGATCTTCTTTCCGGTGTTTTCCCAGAATTCGTCGTTCTCTACGTCCCAATGTTCCAGGTTCGCCATGCGCTAATCCTTTAGAATCACGGGGCCCGACTCGATTTCCCGCAGGAACTCCGGAGCTTGTTGCTTCATGATTCGACGAACAACGACGTGCATCCAAAAGAGCAACGCGGCGACCAAGACGAAGAAGAACATCCAACAGGTCGTCCACAGGCCGGTCTCACGGAGCAAGTAGCCAAAGATCACGGGGCAAACGAAACCGCCAAGACCCCCAAGGACGCCCACGATGCCGCCGACCACGCCTACATCGTTGGGGAAATAATCTGGAATGTGCTTGTACACCGCGGCTTTGCCGATTCCCATCAGTGAGCCGATGATGAAACACAGGCCGGTGAAGATCCAGATGTTGGCCTGAAAGAAGATTTGTGTGACGCCGCGCGCCAACAACTCCTTCTTGCCAACCGCGTCCCCCACCTCGACGACCGGTTCCTGCCACGACATCGAACGAGGCCAGATTAGCAGCCCTGAGTGGCGATCATCGTCGGTGACAAGCTCGCCCTGGCGCGGCGTGAGCGTATAGGTCTTGACCCCCGTTTTGTCCGATTCAACAACGATCTGCGCATCGGAGACAGAGACGACCGTTCCCGAGAACCTGGCCATGAGGCCGCTGCCGGGAGCGTGAATATCCATCTGCGGAACGATCAGTAAAGCACAACATATGACGGAAAGGCCAAACACCCAGTACATCACCGCCCGGGCCCCGAACTTGTCGGACATCCAGCCGCCCGCAGCGCGAATCACCCCGGAGGGAAAGCTGAAGACGGCGGTCAACGTGCCCGCCAGCACCACGGTCGTGGAATAGACGTTGACGTAATACGGCACGAGCCATTGCGCAAGCGCCACGAAGCCGCCGAACACGAAGAAATAGTACAAGCCGAAGCGCCACACGCGGATGGACTTCAAGGGGATCAGCCGCTGACTCAGGGTCTTTTGAGCGCTACCCTCGGGAGTGCGGGTGGTTGTGGTGAGAAGGAAGATCACGCCCGTCAACGCGAGCATCACCGCATAGATCTTCGGGAGCTGTCGCCATTGGTCGAGCTGCTCACCATTGTTCGTCAGCCAATTCAGCACCCGCGGTGCACCTACCGCCGTGAGCGCCGCGCCTGCGTTCCCTGCGCCGAAGATCCCCAGGGCCGTTCCCTGCAGTCTCGAGGGAAACCATACGGATGTGTAGGCGATGCCGATCGCAAAACTTGTGCCGGCAAAACCGAACCCCAGGCCGGCCACGAAGAAATGCCAATAGGTGTTGCAATAGCTGACCAGGAACATGGGGATTGCGGCCAGGAGCAGAAGCAGGCCGTATACAATCCGGCCGCCCCACTTATCCGTCGCCAAGCCCAGCGGCAAGCGAAAGATCGCGCCGGTGAGCACGGGGATGCCGATGAGCCATCCGATCTCGGCCGGATCCCAGTCATGTACGCCGTTGTCTACCAGGAACGTGATGAGCACACCGTTCATCATCCACGCGGCGAAGCAGACCGTGAATGCGAACGTGTTGATGGCGAGAATCCACCACGCTCGACGCTGGTCTTCCCGTGTCAGATCTTCGTTCAAGGGAACTTCTCCGGCTTCGCCGTTGCTCGTCGTCGGGTACCGGCATTGAGCTGTTGTTACCTACCGCGGATTGCATGGTCACGACAGGGGAACGTCGAGGTCATTGCGTCGCATTGTCCTGTGGCATGATTTGGGCTTTGAGAAAGTGAACGAGCGCCCACCGATCCGCCTCGGAAAGTTGGCCGAAGTTCAACATGATGTACGCTCCCTCGTACCCTCCGGGAATTCCAGTCGTGATGCGAAGGTATATCTGCTCGGGATCGTCGCCGGATTTGATGTCACCAGCCCTGAGATCCGCAGGAACGACCCGTTGTTGAAGGTAGTCAAAGGACAAACTCTCGCCGTCACCCCTACCTTCAGCGCCATGACAGTTAGCGCATGCTTCGACATACAACGCTTGACCGCGCGCGATGCTTTGCTCGGTCGCAGGCGGGGGCGGCCCGACCGCGATCGGTCGGCTGGGCTTCGACCCATCGGCACGAAAATCGTTGAGCACATCGATCAATGAAACGATCTGACCATTGGTCAGATCAGCGAATGCCGGCATCCCGGTATTGCTGAGCCCCCGGTAGATCGTGCGATACAGGTCGTCATCCGATGCGATACCGTTTTCCGTAGAAACGAAGTGGTAGCGGGCGGCGATCAGGTCGCGCGGCGGCGCCGAGAATGTCGGGGAGTTTGCCCCGGAACCGTTGCCGCGCCCATACACGCCGTGGCAGCGGGCACATTGACTCACGTACAGCGCGTACCCTGACAGTAAAGACCCGTTGTTCGACTCCAACGCGGTCGACGTCAAAGCAATCCCCGACGCTTCGGATGGTTGCGTTCGCCCCAACAACATCGCGGCGACGAGGAAGATCACCGCCACGGAGCCCAGTCCATAGGTGAGCCAGGATTTGTCGCTCCGCCATGCGAATTCCCAACGGCGTTGGAAGCGATAGCGCTGCGTACGCATCGAGAGGTACGGGCGGACAAAGTAGTTGATGGGGAACGTCCAGAAGTGAACCAGTTTTGTGAAGGGGAAGTACGCGAAGAAGGTCAGCGCGAGCAAGATGTGCAGCTTGGTAATAAGACTTGCCGAGGCCATCAGCTCCGGCTGTGGTGAGAGGGTCCACAAACTCGCAGCCCAAGTGGACGCCCCGAATGCGACGCCGAAGATCCGATGAACGAGCACCTGGTAGAGGGCGAGCCCCACGATCGGGATAATGAACAGGTGAACGACGAAGTCGTCAACTTGGCTCATCGCGCGCACTTCGGGCGTCGTCACGCGGCGATACAGCGCCAGCACCGATCCCACCAGCACCATGGAGCCCCCGACGAGTCCGGACCAATAAAAGAACGTGACCGCGCCTTGCGACCCGAGCACGCCTCCGATCAGTCCCGTGACGTGTCCCAACAACACCAGCGCAAGCCCCCAATGAAGCAACAGCGAAGCCGCGCCAAGCAGTTTGCGACCGAACAAGCCGCTGGCGCGGGTGCTCCACGAGAATGGTCGGAAGACCATCCGGATCAGCGGCACCGCAAAGAACAGCACGATGCACAGATACGGGTACACGCCCCAAAGAAAGTTGTTCATAGCTGACTTCTCACCTGGTTCGGCGTAACTTCTTGCGCCGTTGTGCGCCCGCAGTCCTTCAACGATGGACTGCGGTTGCACAGCGGGGCTAGCTGACGGAGTTTCGGGTATCGACACCTGCGCTGGTCGCTCCGAGACAACCAGCGGCGGGGGCGCAGTGTCAATAACGACCGGCGGAGCTTGAGCGACTTGCGATTCCAATGACGAGGAATACTCGGCGATCTGCCGCACCACAAACCACGACACCACGGAGAGAACCGCAAGGCACGTGAAGACCACGAGTGTTTCAGTTGCGCGCGACATGAGAGTGATGTATCGTGGTTACGGGATTTCTTACCAATGGACGCTGCCTGCCGCGCCGCACTGCTTGGGAGCGAACGCACTCATGGCCGAACCTCCCCGTGGCTCGCTATCACTTCTTGGGTTGGCACATCGCCGCCCATCCCGGACAGAACCGGCAGAGACACGCCAGTCCCCGATGCTTCTTCAGCCGGCTTCCAGGCGGGCGCATCATCAGCCATTCGGCTCAGGTCTTGCTCCACTGCGCTTTGCAGGGCCGAGACGAGCAAGGCATACGGACTCTTGTATTTTTGCAGCGCCGCTTTCAGCGGTTTGAGACCGGGAAAGACATATTGCTCGACGAATCGCCGACGCAACCCAATGCCGTCGCGATCCTGGTTCTCCAGGCTGATCCACAGGAAATCGACGATGGCCGGCAAATAGTCGGGAAGTTCGCGCGCCGTGATATCGAATCCGAAATGACCGTAAATGCCCGCCAATTCAAGCATATACGCGTTCCGCCCCGACGTGCCGACGCCGTTGCACGTGGTCGGCTCGTCGAAGAGATACGATCCGAGGTACAGCGGGCAGGGCGGTGAGAGTTCGAGCGTCTGCACGTACTCGTCGCGCGACGTGGAACCGGGAGTGGCGAGGAACCTGGCGATCCAGCGCTCAACCTCCTTGTTCGCCTCTTCCAGAAAGCGATGCAGTCTCTTGACCAACGCCGGATCACGCTCCTGTGGATTGAGCAGCAACTCACTGATGAGTTGGTAGCTTGCCGTGAGGTCCGCGGTACACATGGCTCAGCTCCCCACCTCTTCGCGTTGACCGTGGAAGAAGCTCCGGCGACGGGGCGCATCGGAAGGCGTCAGCTCGCTGAAGCCCGAGAATCCGCGCTCAATGTACGGTGAATTTGCCGTACGTTCGCGGCGGGTCGTTGGAATGACAAAACGTTCGTGGAAGTGCGCCAGCGCCAGCAAGCGGTGCATGTCCCTCGCATCTTTCTCGGTAAGACCAACGCTCTGAAGTACCTTCAGATCGAGTTCGCCTTCCACGCGCTCCGAGCGCCGAAAGGCGCGGACCGCCAACTGTCGCAGAAGCGCCGTCTTGACCGGCTGGTCGTGGCCCGCAGAAAACAAGCTGGAGAGGAACTTCACGGGGATTCTGAAGTCGTCGAGGTTCGGTAGGACGCTGTGGCCGTTCACCATGCTGATGCAGTCGCTTCCATCGGCACGCGTTCGCACCGGGCTTTCAGGCGGGATATAAAACAGGCATGGAAGCGTACGGAACTCCGGGTGCAAAGGCAGAGCAATCTCCCAATCCTTGACCATCCGGTACACGGAAGATCGTCGGCATGCATCGAGCCACGCTTCGCTGATGTTCGCTTCGTGTGCTGCGGCGAGCACCTCCGGATCGTTCGGGTCGAGGATGATGTCGCGCTGCGCTTGAACGAGGTCTTCTTCGGGCGCGTTGGCGGCTTCGGGTACGCGATCCATGTCGTAAAGAAGCGGGCCCATATAGCGGATACGACCCGGGCAAGCGTGGAAGCATGCGGGCGGTTGTCCGGCTTCAAGCCTCGGATAGCACAGGATGCACTTTTCCATCTTCCCGGTGCGCCAGTTGAAGTACGGCTTTTTATAGGGGCATCCTGAAATACAGTACCGCCACGCGCGGCAGCGGTTCTGATCGATGAGAACGACGCCGTCCTCTTCGCGTTTGTAGGCAGCGCCGCTCGGACATGCCGCGACACAAGGCGCGTTCATGCAATGATTGCAAATGCGGGGCAGGTACATGATGAACGAATCGCGGAAGCTCAGCAGCGCCTTTCGTTCCACGTCCGTCATATTGCCGAAGTTCACGTCCATGCCGCCGAGGCCGTCCTCGGTCGCCCCAGCGCCGTTGTCCTCCCAGTTGACCGCATACTCGATGGCTATGTCTTCCTCTCCGGTGATTTGCGATTTAGGTCGCGCCACCGGCTGCGAAAATTTTGTCGGCTTGTCGGAATGCAGATCCTCGTACGTAAACGTGAACGGCCCTTTGCCGTAGTATTCATCCATCTGCGGCATAACGGGGTTATAGAAAAGATTGATCATCATCCAGAACCGCGACCCGATATTCAGCGCTGGTCCGTCGGCAGAGGGTTTCCGCTTCCAACCACCCCGATATTTCTCCTGATTCTCCCACTGTTTGGGATAGCCGATCCCCGGCTTGGTCTCGACGTTGTTCCAGAACATGTACTCCGCGCCTTCGCGGTTGGTCCAGATGTTCTTGCATGCGAGCGTGCACGTGTTGCAGCCCAGACACTTGTCGAGGTTGAACACCATCGCCATCTGTTGTTTGACCTGCATCAGACCGGTCTCCTAGATCGTCGGATCATGCCCAACGTGGCGCTGCCTGTCACCGAAGATCTTTCTCTTGGTAGATGACCTTCTTTGGACCCGCTTCCAACGGCATCTTGCGTATCAATACGGCGCAGTCCCGCTCGGATGGACTGGTTCCCCAATAGTTGAGGAAGTACGTCCAGTTGGCGTAGCCCCCGATCATGGTGGCGGGGTTCATCATGATCCGCGTCGTGGCGTTGTTGTTTCCCCCTCGTAGATCACTGACCTTGCGCTTCCGCGCCAAGGGTGAGAAGGGCACGGCGATATGGCGCTCCGACGAGTGGTACATGATGGCCGTGTCGCGCGGCACCGTTCCTGTCACTACGGCTCGCACATTGGCGATCCCGTTCTCGTTGTAGATCTCAACCCAATCGTTGTCCTTGACGCCGATCTCCTTTGCATCGTCGTCGTTGATCCAGACCACCTGGCCGCCTCGAAACATGTTGAGCATGTGCCAAGTGTCCCAGAACATGCTGTGAATCTGCCATTTGCCGTGCGGCGTCAAGAACCGGAACACCTTCGACCCCTCGGCCAGATGCGGCGCACAGTCACCGATCTTCACCATGTCCACCGGCGGCTTGTAGGTAGGCAACGACTCACCGAGTTCGCGATAACCGCGATGGTCGAAGTAGATCTCCTGTCGGCCGGTCAGTGTGTGCCACGGCTTGAGCGCTTCAACGTTCAAAGTCCAGGGGCAGTACGTCCGGCCCGGGCTTTCGATGGCGGACCAATGCGGTGAGGTCAGGCTACGCCGAGGCTGAGATTGCAATTCCGGATAATGGTGGTGGATTTCACGTTCCCCTTCCACCAGGTGCGCTAAGGGCACCCCACAGCGCTTCTCCAGGTTCTTGAAGATCATGTACGAGACTTCACCGTCACTCTCGGGCGAAATCCGCAGAATCACCTCGCATACCTGCTCAGCACTTTCCAGAGAAGGACGCCCGTCCTTCTCGCCCACGAGGTAACTCTCCTTGAGTTGCTCGTAGACCTCGGTGAGATCACCCTTGATGCCTTTACACCCGTACCCCTCCGGCCGGCAAACATTCGGTCCGAAGGTCGTGTATTTGTCGAGGATTTTGGTGTAGTCGCGCTGGACAATCTTGACGTTGGGGAACGTCTTGCCGGGGATGACGTCCACATCACCGGTCTTCCAGTCCCGCAGCTCGCCCATTGGCTGAGCCATCTCGTCCGGGCAATCCGTGATCATCGGCGTCATGACCATGTCGTCGAACGGATCGGGAAGATGCGTCTTAGCCAGCTCGCTCACCTTGGCCGCAATCGCCTTGAAAACCTCCCAGTCATGTTTCGCTTCCCACGGTGGATCATGCGCCGGCGTGAACGGATGGAAGAAGGAGTGCAGGTCCGAGCAGGTGAGATCGTATTTCTCGTACCAGTGAGCTGTGGGGAGCACGATGTCGGCGTAGTTGGCCGACGAGTCCATTCGAAGATTGACGTTGACGACGAGATCAAGCTTCCCCAGCGGCGCTTGTTCGTGCCATTCAACCTCCTTGACAAGCCCCTCGGCGCGATCCTGGCCGAGCACGTTGTTGTGGGTGCCAAGGAAGTGCTTCAAGCCGTACTCGTGGCCGCGCATGCTCGTGCCAATGAGGTTGCCCCGCCAGATCCACAGCACTTTGGGGTGGTTGACCTCAGCATCCACATCCTCGAGGGCGAAACGCTCACTTCCATCCTTGAACTTCTTGGCAACGAAATCACCAACCTCTTTTTCTGATTGGGCCCCTGAGGCGCGCGCTTCCTTGAGGAACTCGATTGGATTCTTCTTGTCGACTTGCGGATAGAACGGCAACCAACCGAGTCGCACGGCCAACATGTTCAAGTCTGCGGCATGATTTCCCTTGGCTGGGAACTTCTCCGCCCACGGCGCCCATATGGGATCCAGCACCATGCCGTCGTAGCGCCACTGGTCGGTGTGAAAATAGAAGTACGATGTGCTGTTCTGATGTCGCGGCGGACCTGTCCAGTCAGAGGCGCCGCCGAGCGTTCCAATAGCAGCGAATGGGCGGATTTTCTCTGTACCTACGTAGTGGTTGAACCCCCCGCCGTTTCGTCCCATGCAGCCGGTGATGATTCCCATCACGGCCATCGCTCGATAGGTAAGTGTGCCACCGTGGTACCAGTGAAGAACCCCTGATCCAGTGATGAACAGGCTCTTGCCCTTGGTTTTTTCGGAGTTCTCCGCCCACTCACGGGCAACGCGGATCACCAGTTCCCGATCAACACCCGTCTCCTGTTCCTGCCAGGCCGGTGTGTAGGGAACTGATGCATCGTCGTAGTCCTTCGGATAGTCACCTGACAAACCACGGTCCACGCCGAGTTGTGCCAGGAGCAGATCGAAGGCAGTCGTAACGATGATTTCTTTGCCGTCTTTGGTCTTGAGCTTTCTGACCGGCACGCCTCGGGTTAGGGACACAGCGAGCCGCCCTTTGCCTTCGGTGCTCCCGAGCGTCGTGTCGAAGGTGTCGGTGAAGTCGGAGAAAAGGACCTGAACTTCTTCGAACGTTCCTTCGTCGCCCATGCAACTGATCATGGGATCAAACGACTCACCCGTAGTCGCGTCCTCAGACTTGAGATTCCACCTTCCGGTCTTTTGTTCTTCCCAACGGAAGCCGAGCGTGCCGACGGGAAGCTTCAACTCGCCGCTCGCCTGATCCATGATGAGCAGCTTCCAGTCTGCGTTCTCCTCGTTCTCATATTGGGAGAAGTCGCTTGCGCGGAGGAAGCGGCCCTGGAGATACCGATTGTCTTTGTACGGATCCAGTTGGACGATGAACGGCAGGTTCGTGTATTTCTTGATGTACTCGCGGAAGTAGCTGACCTCGCGATCGACGTGGCATTCCTTCAGGATCACGTGAATACAAGCAAGCAGGAAGGCAGCGTCCGTTCCCGGGCGAACCGGCACCCACAGGTCGGCGAACTTTGTCATGTCCGAGTAGTTCGGCGACAGGTTGACGATTTTGCCGCCGTTGTATTTGAACTCGGACGCGAAGTGCGCATCGGGGGTTCGCGTCATGGGCAAGTTGGAGCCAATGACCATCCAGTACGTACTCTGATACCAGTCCGCTGCTTCCGCAACGTCCGTTTGATCGCCCCACATCATGGGCATGACGTGCGGCAGATCGTGGTACCACTCGTAGAAGCTGAGCATCGTTCCGCCGAGCAAGTTGCAGAAGCGGTGGCCCGAAATGAAGCTCACCATGCTCATGGCCGGTATGGGCGAGAACGAGGCCAAGTGATCCGGGCCGTACTTCTTGGTTGTATAGATGATGGCCGCCGCCCAGATTTCGGTAGCCAGATCCCAGCTACTGCGTCTCCATCCCGCTTTACCCCGCGCTTGTCGGTATGTCTTCTTGCGCTGCGGATCTTCGACGATCGCTGCCCACGCCTCGACCGGATCCTTACCGGAAGCTCGCTCGGCTTCGTAATAATCGAGCAACACGCCGCGGATATACGGATACTTGGGACGAACCGGGCTGTAGGGATACCACGATGCCGAGATCCCCCGTTGACAGCCGCGAGGTTCGTAGTTGGGAGTATCCGAATTGATCTGTGGCCAGTCGGTCTTCTGGAGTTCCCAACAGATCAGCCCGTTCTTGACAAACACCTCCCACGAACAGGAACCCGAGCAGTTCACGCCGTGGCTGGTGCGAACCGATCGGTCGTAAGACCATCGTTCCCGGTAGAAATCCTCCCAGTCACGCGGCTCATCCGCCACGCGAAACCAGCGAGATTTTTTGCCATTGGAGTGGCCGGTCGTCATTCGTTGGACTCCTTCGCGTGTTGCTCTAGCTTGCAGCCCAGGCTGAATGCTTCGATGAACGGCCGGAAGTCGCGGGCGGTTCCGTACACAGCGACCACCGCTTCGCGCCGGCGGTCGTAGACCACATTCACCACGACATTGCGCCCCATCGGATGCTGACGCTCCGGCCCACTGGTCACCGTGTCATCTGCCAGCGCCTGAATCGAGGCGTAGATGAGGTCGGCGGGATGCGCCTGCCACCAGATGTCGTACTCCCAGTCACCGATCCTGACGTGGGATTCGCCGCTGACCAGAGATGGATCGGCCGGGTCGATCTCCCACTGATAGACGGGAGGCCAACCTTCATAGCGATCGTTGGGAATCTCAGACTCGGGGGACGGCAACTGCTCCGGTCCGCCATCGCCATAGCCTGCACCGGGCGCTATGCCGGCCCGTCCGAGCGAGGCGTTCATCGCGTCAAACTCCGGGTTGGCACCATCGTTGAGAATCGGCAGATGCAGGGGGGAGCTCGCCGGCGAACCATTTTCGCCATCGTTTGGTCTGGGTTTGGCCCACGTCACAATGACTCTGTCGATACCTTCCAGAGGGCCCAGCTCACGGCGGATCGCAGTCGCCAGCGCCTCATGTCCGTAGGCGTCGCCACTGGGCGGTGCCAGGTGGACCGTCAGGATGCGCCCCGTCAACTCCAGGTCTTTGGCTAAGCCGAGCGAAACGATGTCGCGGCGCGAGCCAGGATCCTTCATGGACCGTAGGCGATCCCAGGCGCTCTGTTCGAGACTGCCCATCACACATGCTCCGAACCAGGGCTCGCTTTCGGCGGCTGGCGCGTGCTTCCGCTGGCAATCACCCCGTCCGATCACGAGCCGTTGAGAATCTATCGGCCCCCGGACGATAAATCAAGATATTCAGACCAATTATTCCGAATTATTATTCAGAAATCTCGATCTTTTTATCGTTAATAGTGAAAATTTCGCGTACGATGCCGGGGCCGTCCTCCGAAAGAGGACCTACGCCGAGCGACCGGACGCTGAATGCTCCCCTGTCGGGCACCGTCGATGTATGGACGACAAACCGAATACGCCATTGCCGTGATGAGTCGACTCGCCGAGGTCTACGACGGGGGCGAGACCCGGCTTTCCGCCGCGGACGTTGCCGACTCGCGCGGGCTGCAGCAACCTTTCGTGGCGAAGATCCTCTCGCAGCTCTCACAAGCCGGACTTGTGGTCGGATCACGCGGACCGGGCGGTGGGTCTGCGCTGGCCCGAGATCCCAAGACGATCAAGCTCTATGACGTGTTCAAACTCTTCGAGCGCGTCGATAGCGATGACAGTTGCCCATTCGGAGGGGGACGATGCGGCGTCGGGCAGCCCTGCCCGCTGCACGACAATCTGGTCGCGGTAAAGAAGGCCATGGATCACCTTCTTCACAAAACCACGTTTGAAGTATTCCGTATCGCCCCCAGCAAGGGCCGACGGCGACCCGGACCACCACGTACGCAAAAGACAAGACGCAAGAGGCAGTCCTATCGCGCACCGCGAACAACCACACCTCGACGGTAGTCTGCTTTTCTCACCCGCCGACGCCGGCGACCTCAGATTGATCGAATGGATCTGCAATGACCGCTACCAACCTCGCACTCCAACCACAGGCAGTCGACGCGAAGCAAGTCGCCGCGGCTACGGTAGACCAACGCGAC
>JADFGE010000169.1:0-4766 GCA_022567855.1 Planctomycetota bacterium
CGGAAACGTGTAAACAGCTTCGATCTTGGCCTGGTAGGGGTTGTGGTAGGTCTGCTTGAGGGTGACGCGGCTGAAGAACCCGGAGATCTCGACGTTGACATCGGTGTGTTTGAGCGGGCAGGGGCCGATGAGGTTGCCTTCGTCATCCAGTGCGTCAAGCCGGCCGCCCTCGGGCACCATGATGATGCCGTCTTGAGCCATCGCACGATTTCCGGGGGTGGGGATGAGCAGCGTGATGAGCGCGACCAGAATCATCAACGACGCAGCAAGACGAGAGTATGGGTTCACGGCAAAACTCCTGAGCAACACAAACGGCGAGGGGCGCGCTGCGACAGGGTCGGCGATCTGCGAGTCGCGCGCGGCCGGATGATCCTTGAAGCGCAGCACGTGCTGTTCGTCGTCAGCCTGCTCAGCCAGAGCGCGAACGAGTCGATCGCGACCGGCGGCGGCGCGCTGGGCGTTTGCATCGTGCCAGGTCCGCAGCATCGCATCCAGATCGTCGCGGGGCGGAGGGCCGGTATCATCGGGCGTACTTGGATTGTTGGGCGTTGTAGTCATGATGGATTCGCTTCACGCATAAGTTCGCCAAGACGTTCGCGGGCCTTGGCGAGCAACTTGTAGTAGCCGCTGCGGGAAAGGCCCAAGGCCGACTGGGCCGCTTGGATCGGGTCGGATTCGAGGTAGTACAGGTGAATGGCCAATCGTTGACGGTCGTCGAGCTGATCGATCGCGCCGTCGAGGCGCTGCAATTGCTCGGCCTGCTCGAGGGATTCGCCGGGGGACGGGGCGTGTGCCTTTCGCTCAGCGGTGCGCGTCAACATGGCCTGGTCCTCGTGATGCCGTCGCCGGCGAAGGGCCCGGGTGTGCTCGGAGCAGACCCGTCGGGCGATGCCGTAGAGCCACGGGCGAAGCTTGTCCGCGGATTCGACCTTGTGCAGGAGTCGGTAGGCACGGATGAAGGTCTCCTGGGCGGCGTCCTCGGCCTCCGCCAGCGACAGCCGCCGGCACAGTGAAAGCACCACCGCCGAATGGCGGTCGTACAGCCGGGCGAAGGCGTCCTGATCTGAAGCCTGGGCGGCGATCAGATCAGCGGCCTCATCCCCGGCCGTATTGGATATGGCCGCCGCGGACCGGCAGTCTCCGCCTGTGGAAGGCTTTTCTTCAGCCGTAGTGAGGATCGGCTTGGGGCTGGGGGTCGAGGACATTGGCGAGGTCCGTCCGGGGAGTTATCCGCAGGTCACAGGAGGTCAGTTCGCCGAGGTCGTTGCGGGAGGCTGGTCTTGGTCTGAATACGGACCGAAGGGCGCAACCGGTTCGGCGGCGCTTATGATGCGGGCAATGATCGATTGGTTTGACGCATTCGTCGGGCTCTTGGTCGGCCTTATTTTGGGGGCGGCGGTCGCGGCCGTCCTCGTGTTGTATCGACGGAATCGGCTCATTCGCCAACTGACCAACGTCCAGACCCGGGCTGCATTGCTCGATGAGCAGCTTCAGCAGACGGTGGGTGAGCTGGATCATGCCCGTCGCAACTATGCTCAGACCGACCAGCAGCGCGAGGCCGCCCAGAACAAGGTCACGGCGCTGACCGAGCAGCTCATCGCCAAGGACCAAGCGTTCGACGAGAAGATCAAGCTGCTCGAAGATGCTAAGACGGCGCTGAGTGACGCGTTCAAGGCCCTGAGCGCTCAAGCGCTGGAGACGAGCAATAAGCGCTTCCTCACCTTGGCCGAGGAAAAGTTCAAGCCGATCAACGAGGTCCTGGAGAAGTACAACCTCGCGGTTCGTGAAATTGAGAGCAAGCGGGAGAAGGCGTACACCCGTCTGGACGAGCAGATCAAGCAGATCGCCGAGTCACACGAGAAGCTCGGTGCGGAAACGACGAGATTGGTCAGCGCGTTGCGTCGCCCGGAGCAACGCGGCCGGTGGGGTGAGATGCAGCTTCGCAACACGGTTGAACTGGCGGGGATGACGGAGCATTGTGACTTTGTCGAGCAGCCGCAGACGGATGATTCGACGACGCACGATCGGCCGGACTTGATCGTGAATCTTCCCGGGGGCGGGGTGATCGTGGTGGATTCGAAGGTCGCGCTGGATGCGTATCTCGACGCGGTGCAGGCGGACGAAAATCGCCAGGAGATCATGGAGCGACATGCGCGTCATGTAGCCGAGCACTACAAGCGCTTGGCGCACAAGCGGTATTGGGACCAATTCGAGCGGACGCCGAAGTTGGTGGTGATGTTCATGCCGCTGGAGTCGGCATTGTCGGCGGCGCTGGACGTTCGGCCGGAGCTTCATGCCGAGGCGATGCGGAATCATGTGCTGATCGCCACCCCGACGCTGCTGGTTGCGCTGCTGCGGTCGGTGGCCTACGGGTGGCAGGAGGAGGACGTCGCCGCCAACGCACGCGAGATTTCCAACACCGGCCGGGAGCTGTACGATCGGCTGGCGAAGTTCGTCGAGCATTTCCAGAAGATTGGCGCAGGTCTGGAACGGGCAGGCGATTCGTACAACAGCGCGATCGGGTCGCTGGAGCGGATGGTGTTGCCGAGCTCGCGCAAGCTCAAGGAACTACATGCGACAACTGAGCCTGAGATCGAGTCGCCGGCGGCGATTGAGATTGAAACACGTTCAGTGACGGCCCCCGAACTGAGGCGATTACCGCAAGGGGCTACGAGTCCTGAGCGGACTTATCCGTAGCCGGCTGATCGGTGTTGCCGCCTCGTGCGGACGAACGATCGTCGGAGGCGCCCTGCGCGGCATCGCCACGCGCCGCGTCGCCGCGCCTACCTTCCGGTCGCTTGCCTCGCATTCCCGCTGGCCGCCTCCCGCGCATTGCTCGTGACGGATCACCGCCCATACCTTGGCGCGATCCGCCATAGGTGCGATCGGACGAACCGCGCCGCGGCGCTCCCATGGCCGTCTGTTGGACGCCGGCTCCGGCTTTGTCAATTCGGCTGACAATTTCGCCGAGGCTGGGCTCACGCAGCAGGACGACGTCGCCTTCGGCCAACCCGTCGTTGATCTGCACGAACAGCTCGGACGCGTCGCCGAGCATGACCTGCCGTTCGGCGAAGCCTGAGCCCTTGGGAACATAGACGAATGAGACAGGCCCGTCGCGGAAGATCGCTTGGATGGGCACGAACAGGGCGTCCTCGACGTGTCCGACGTTGATGTCGGCTTTGCACCGCATGGACGGCTTGAGGCCGAGGCCGGTACCGCCGCTGAGCAAGATGCGCACGGTGTAGTCGCGGCGATTGGGATCGCGCCATCCGCCCGACTCGGCGAGCACGCCGATGTTTATCACCTCGCCATGGAGAACGGTGTCGGGCAGGGCGTCGGAGGTGACGGTGGCGGGTTGGCCGGGCTTGATCAGTCCGGAGAGTGCTTCGTTGACCTTCACGGCGGCAATGAGCTGGCTCATGTCGGGCAGGAGAATCACCTGCTCATTGGGTCGCAGCTCGGTGCCCACGTCCGGCGGCTGGCCTTGGCTACGGTGCATGCCGCCCGTTGCAAGGCTGCTGTAGTAGACGACGAGGCCGGCGGACGGCGCCCTGATCGTGCAGTACTCCAACTGCTCCCGGTAGTCGGCAAGTCGCTCCTTGCGGCTCTCGTGTTGGTAGGTCTTGCTTGCGACCTCGGAGCGGGCGGACTCGACCTCGACCTTTTGCCGTTCCTTGACGCGCTCGCGGTCGGCAAAGGCCTGCTCGACGTCCGACTCCCGCTGGGCCTTCTGCTCGACAAAGCGGTATTGCTCGTACACCTCGATATCGAGCTTCGCCTGCTCGAGGGTGGCCTTGGCCTTGATCTTGGCGATCTCGTCGCGCTTGTACTCGTCCTGGCTGATGAAATCTTGCGTGACGAGGTTCTTGGAGTCTTCGAATCGAGCGATCGCCCGCTCATAGTCGATTTCGGCCGCCTCCAACGCCACGGCAAGCTCCTTGCGCCGCGAAACGACTTCGCCTTTCCGCCACGCCTTCAACGCCAGCTCGGCGAGCATGACTCGGAGGTCGGCGTTGGCCAACTCCGATTGGTGCTCACTCACCGTGATGTCCAGCTTCGCCTGCGATGAGACAAGGTTACTCTCAGCGGTGTTGACTGCGTCCTTCGCATCCTTGATGCGGCTGCGCATGTCTTCGTCGGCGAAGCGCATCAGCACGTCGCCTTCCTTAACGGTGGTGCCCTCGGCGACGATCTCGGTGAGGACGCCCCGGGACTTCAGCTTGTTGCGGATCTCGATCTGGTGCAGCGCAGCCAACTCGCCCGACGTGGGGATCGTGATGTCGAAGGAGCCTCGTCGAACCACGTGTCGGTCCGCGGCGCCGTTCCCATCTCCAACGGACGTGCTGCGGACCAGCAGCGTGGCGGTGCCAAGCACGGTCGCCAGCCCGATGATCGTGACCACCACCACGGTCGTTCCCGCGCGACGTTTCGAAAGAGCGTTGTTCACAGTTCAAGCTCCGGTAAAGAATCTGGCAGACCTCGGACGCCCGTGATTTGTTCGTTGGGCGTGGCGCGCCTGATTCCCGCCATGACTTACCTTAGTCGGAAACTCGGCCCAAATCGAGCCTATTCAGCCCCGAATCTGCCCCTGTTTGACCTTGTTGGGCGCCAATCCGGCCGGTTCGCCCGCTGGATCAGGGGCATTGTCGGCGGCGCTGGACGTTCGGCCGGAGCTTCATGCCGAGGCGATGCGGAATCATGTGCTGATCGCCACCCCGACGCTGCTGGTTGCGCTGCTGCGGTCGGTGGCCTACGGGTGGCAGGAG
>JADFGE010000169.1:4866-6635 GCA_022567855.1 Planctomycetota bacterium
GCATTTCCAGAAGATTGGCGCAGGTCTGGAACGGGCAGGCGATTCGTACAACAGCGCGATCGGGTCGCTGGAGCGGATGGTGTTGCCGAGCTCGCGCAAGCTCAAGGAACTACATGCGACAACTGAGGCTGAGATCGAGTCGCCGGCGGCGATTGAGATTGAAACACGTTCAGTGACGGCCCCCGAACTGAGGCGATTACCGCAAGGGGCTACGGGTCGCGGCGAGTTGTGACAAGTTGGTCTGCGTCGCTGTGTTGCTCCGAGGGCCGATCGGGTGAGCCGTGCTGCGGCGCCGTGGCGGTTTGTTGTTGCGGAGCCGGCGGTTCTTCTTCGTCGAGCCTGGCTACGATCTCGCCTACCGTCGGTTCGCGCAGCAGGACGACATCGCCTTCGGTGAGCCCATCCAGGATCTGGAGGAACAGTTCGGACGCCTCTCCGAGTTGCACGCGCCGCTGGGCGAAGCCCGAGCCTTGGGGAAGGTAGACGTAGGAGACAGGGCCTTTTCGGAAGACGGCCTGGATCGGCACGAATAGCGAATCCTCGACGCGCTTGACGTTGATCTCGGCCGTGCACCGCATGGAGGGTTTGAGTCCCAGGTCGTTGCCCTCGGTGAGCTTTATTTTGACGGTGTAGTCTCGGCGGTTGGGGTCACTCCATCCGCCCGCCTGTGCCAGCACGCCGATGCTCAGCACCTCACCATGCAAGACCACGTCGGCCAGGGCGTCCGACGTGATGATCGCCCGCTGGCCGGGCTCAATCAGGCCCGTCAGTGATTCGGCGACCTTGACTTCCGCCACCATCTGGGAGGTGTCCGGCAGAACCATCGCCAGTTGGTTGCGATACAGCTCGGTACCCACCTGCAACGATTGTCCGCCGCCCATCATGTATCGGTAATTCTGGAGACTGGTGGCATGGACAACCAAGCCGTCCTGGGGTGCGGTGATCGTGCAATACTCCAGTTGCTGCTGGTACTTCTTGAGGCGATCTTGCTTGCTGGCTAGTTGGCGCTGCTTGCTGACGAGGTTGCTCTTGGCCTTGCTCACCTCAGCGTCTTGACGCTGCTGGACCCGGACCAGTTCATCCTGGGCCTGCCGAAGATCGGACTCCTTCTGCTTGCGCTCCCTTACGTAGGTGTATTTCTCGTAGACTTGGCTATCGAGTTCGGTCTGCTTGAGTCTCGCCTCGGCCTCAACCAAGGCGATCTCATCTTGCTTGAACTCGTCGAGGCTGATGAATTCTTTCTCGTAGAGCCGTTCGGATGCCTCGAAACGCTGCTGGAGCCGGTTGAAGTTCATTTCGGCAATCTGCTTGGCCAGAGCGAGATCCTGTCTTGCGGTAACGACCTCGCCCTCCCGCCACCCCTTGAGCGCCAGATCTGCTAGCTCAACCTTGAGCTGGGCCTTAGCGACCTCCGATTCGCTGTTGTTCTCGTTGATCTCCAGATCGGCCAGGGCACTGTCCAGATCGTTCTGGGCGCCGATGACGGCTTCTTCTGCGTCCTTCGTCTTGCTGCGGAGTTCCTCATCGTTGAACCGAAGAAGAATGTCACCGGCTTTGACGGTTTTGCCCTCTTCGGTGATCTCGGTGATGACCGCTCGAGTCTCCAGCTGGTTGCGGATCTCGATCTGCTTGAGCGCCGCCAGTTCGCCGGACGCGGGAACCGTGATGTCGAAGGAGCCTCGTCGAACCACGTGTCGGTCCGCGGCGCCGTTCCCATCTCCAACGGACGACGTGCTGCGGACCAGCAGCGTGGCGGTGCCAAGCACGGT
>JADFGE010000170.1 GCA_022567855.1 Planctomycetota bacterium
GCTCGTTCAACCGTCGTCCGGTTCGGGCTTGGCAGGCGGCGGCGGCAACATTCTGACGCCGGGCATGAGCCGAACGCGGACTTCGTTCATCAGCCGCTCGGGGTCGTCGCGCAGGGCCTTGGGGGAGAGCCGCCCGGATTCTATCTCCTCTCGAACTTGGCGCAGCCCGCGAGCCATGCGTCGAAAGGCCGCGGGCAGGTTCGTCGCGTCGACCGAGCCGGGGTCGTAATACCAGCGGCCTTCGAGCTTCTGGAGCTTGGTGTGTTTCGCGGGCAGGCGATGGTCCACTATGAACGACACGGTGGCGGACGTGCCCTCGACCACCTCCTCATCCAGCACTTCAACGTACGGGCTGAAGATATCGAGGCTGGCGGCGAGCTGGGATTGGTCGATCGTTCGCGGCAGGCCGGGGCCGACGTTGTCGAAGATCGCCACCCCGGGGCCGTCGGTGCCGGCCAGGGCGATGCACCGGATCTGGCCGCCGCCGAGGTGCTTGGCGACCTCGCCGACGAGGGTCGTCTTGTCGCCTCGTATGTCGATCTCGCACTTGACGGCGTTGTAGATCTCCGGCAAATCTTCCTCGGGGAACTGAGCGTCGAAGGTGGAGCCGATGACTTGGATGATGGTGCCGGTGGTGGCCATGCGCGACGTCCTGCGATACAAAGGGAGAGACCGTCCGCCGACGGCACTTCGCCGCCTTGGCAGGTTGGTCGAGGGCGGGCTAGAATAGGGGCTTCGGTCGGGGATGCCAAGCTGCCGCCAGCCCACGTCCGGCCGTGGCCTCACCAGCAGATCCAGGAGCGTTATGGCCCGCAAGAGACGACCAGCGCTGAAGCGCGTCGCGTTCATCGGCACTTCCCTGCCTCGTCAATGTGGGATCGCCACTTTCACCGGCGACCTGACCGATGCTCTGGCCCGCGCGTTTCGCCACACCGAGGTCTTCGTCGTCCCCGTCAACGACACGAACGACGGATACGACTACCCCGACCGAGTATGGTTCGAGATCGCGGAGAAGGAGATTGCGTCGTATCGGCGGGCGGCGGACTTCCTGAACATCAACAATGTGGACGTTGTCAATCTCCAGCACGAGTTCGGGATCTTCGGCGGCCCGGCGGGCAGTCACATCCTCGCCCTGCTCCGCGAGCTGCGCATGCCGATGGTCACCACCCTTCACACGATCCTCAGCGAACCCGATGCGAGCCAGCGGGCGGTAATGGACGAGCTGGCGGACCTTTGCGACAGCCTGGTTGTGATGACCCAACGGGGCGTCGACCTGCTGCGCGACGTGTACGACGTTGCGGATCAGAAGATCGAGTTGATCCCCCACGGCATCCACGACGTGCCATTCGTGGACCCGAGTTTTTACAAGGACAAGTTCGGTGTCGAAGGCAAGAAGGTTCTGCTCACGTTCGGTCTGCTCGGGCCGGGCAAGGGCATCGAGCACGTCATCGAAGCCTTGCCGGCCATCATCGATCGCCACCCCGACGTGGTCTACATCATTCTGGGGGCGACCCATCCCACGCTGAAGCGGCACCAGGGCGAGATCTACCGGTTAGGCCTACAACAACTGGCTCGGGAGCGAGGTGTTCAAGGCAGCGTGATCTTCCACAATCGGTTCGTCAGCACTGAGGAGCTGATGGAGTTTCTGGGGGCGGCAGACCTCTATGTCACGCCGTACCCCGACGTTCACCAGGTCGTTTCTGGAACGCTCGCTTATGCGGTGGGCGCGGGCAAGGCCGTGGTTTCCACGCCCTACTGGCATGCTGAGGAACTGCTCGCCGAGGACCGCGGCGTGCTGGTGCCGATCAACGACTCGCCCGCAATCGCGGAGGCGGTCATTGCGTTGCTGGACGATCCCGTTCGGCGAGACGCAATGCGCAAGCGGGCATACCTGCTTGGCCGGGAGATGACCTGGTCGAAGGTTGCCCGCCGGTACATGGAAGCGTTCGAGCGTTCGCGCGACAACCGGCTGCATCAGCCTCGACCTGCCTTCGAAGCCACCACGCTGAACAAGGGTCCGGGCGAACTGCCGCTGTTGAAGCTGGATCATCTTCGTCGGATGACCGACGGCACGGGGATGCTGCAGCACGCGACCTTCTGCGTGCCTGATTACTCAGCCGGCTACTGCATTGATGACAACGCTCGGGCCCTGATCTTCTGCGTGTTGGTCGATGAAATCGCGGACGTCCCTCCCCAGGAGTTGTTCGGCCTGGCCTCGCGGTACATGGCGTTCATCCAGCATGGGTTCAACCGCGAGACCAAACGCTTCCGCAACTTCCTGTCCCACGATCGGAGATGGCTGGACGAGCCCGGCTCCGAGGACAGCCACGGCCGTACCACCTGGGCCCTGGGCACGGTGGTTGCGCATTGGCGGCGGCCGGGCATTCAAGAGTGGGCGGGCCAACTGTTCGAAGCCAGCCTGCCGCCCGTCCTGCAGTTCAAGAGTCCGCGGGCTTGGGCGTTCTCGCTGCTGGGGATCAACGAATACCTCACGCGGTTCTCCGGTGATCGGATTGCCGAGGATGCCCAGCGTGTGCTGGCCGAGCGCCTGCTGAAGATGTACCAGGCCAACGCCGATTCGGATTGGCCGTGGTTCGAAGACGCGCTGACCTACTGCAACGCCAAGCTGCCGCACGCACTGCTGGTGTGTGGGCGATCGATGTCGCGGGACGACATGGTCGAAGCCGCGCTCGAGGCCCTCACGTGGCTGGCCGAGGTGCAACAAGCCGATGAGGGGCACTTTGTCCCCATCGGGTGCAACGGTTTCTACCCCCGAGGCGGCGAGCGGGCACGGTTCGATCAGCAGCCCATCGAGGCCCATGCCATGGTGTCAGCGTGCCTGGAGGCCCATCGGGCGACCGGCGAGGAGCGATGGAAGGTCGAAGCACAACGTGCCTTCGATTGGTTTGTGGGCAGAAACGATCTGCGCATACCGGTTTATGATCCGAGCTCCGGCGGCTGCCACGACGGACTTCAACCCGACGACATCAATCGCAACCTGGGTGCCGAGTCCACGCTGGCCTTCTTGCTGTCGCTAGTGGAGATGCGCTTAGCTGAAACCATTATCGAAGTTCCAGCTGGGGAGCTGTTGCTCACTGCCGGGACGTAAGTTCATTCGTCTTCCATGTAGACATGTCTTCGTCAGCATCCACTGTGGATGGGCAGCTGTGCAATGCCAACGGAGGTGCGGGGCATTCCGCCTTCCGGATCCGGGATCATGCCCGGACCCGCCCGGCAAGAACCAAAGATGAATCGGCGCAGCCCTTTCGTCCGCGCTGCGTCGCCCAAGCTCTCGCGGGTACACTCCACAGCGCCATGTCGCCGCAATCGCGTGAACCTCACCCGTCGGATCTGAGAGTGGCCATGCTGGCGCCGATCTCCTGGCGGGTGCCACCGAAGCACTACGGTCCCTGGGAGCGGTTCGTGTCGCTGCTCACCGAAGGCCTGGTCGAGCGAGGCGTCGACGTAACTCTGTTCGCGACGGCCGATTCAGTGACCACCGCACGCTTGGTCGGGACTGCGCCGCGGGGGTATTCCGAAGACCCGACCCTCAACCCCAAGGTCTGGGAGTGCCTTCACATCTCCGCAGTGTTCGAGCGGGCCAACGAGTTCGACCTGATTCACAACAGCTTCGACTTCCTGCCGCTGACCTACAGCGGTTTGGTGGACACGCCGGTGCTCACAACGATCCACGGGTTCTCATCGCCGATTATCGTCCCGGTGTACGAAAAGTACGACGGATCTACGTACTACGTCTCAATCAGCCACGCGAATCGGCACGAGAAGCTCACGTACTTGGCGACTATCCACCACGGCATCGAGATCGAGGAATTCGTCCATTATCCCGAGGAAGGCGACTACCTGCTCTTCTTCGGAAGGATCCACCCTGACAAGGGTACCGCAGAGGCCATCGAAGTGGCGTCGCGGGTCGGCAAGCCGCTCGTTATCGCCGGCATCATTCAGGACCAGGGATACTTCGACCGCAAGGTGGCGCCGCGCTTGGACGTGAAGCACGTGCGGTACATCGGCTCGGTCGGCCCCGATCGCCGCTGCGAGGTACTCGGGAGAGCCTGCGGGTTGCTGCACCTGATCAACTTCGACGAGCCGTTCGGCCTCAGCGTCGTGGAATCAATGGCCTGCGGCACTCCGGTCATCGCCTGCGCCCGAGGGTCGATGCCCGAGCTCATTCAACCCGGCGAGAACGGGTTCTTGGTGAATTCCGTCGAGGAAGCGACCGCCGCAGTCCAAGCCCTCGGAAGTCTGGATCGCCACCGCATCCGGGCGTCCGTGGAGACTCGCTTCAGCCGGGAACGCATGGTCGACGATTACCTCCGAGCATATCGCACGGTCGTGGCGCTGCATCGGCGCGAGAGGACCGGAGCATGACTGATGCGCGTGAACAACCCGCGTCTTCGGGGGCCGGCCGGAGCAGGTATCGAGACTGCCCTTGCTATTGTTCCTTCGGGCCTCATCTTTCATCCATCACATCGGTGCTCGTCCAGTCGATCGAGCAGGTCGGGCAGCCGAACCAGAGCGACCCTGATCCCGACATCGGAGAACGCGTACGGAAGAACGAGAGTACCGCGGTGCACCATGCCGCCACAGGAGTACAAGACGTTGGGCACGTAGCCCTCCCGCTCATCCTCCTCGGGCACCAAGAGCGGATCGGGCAGGTGGGCGATGACGTGGCTGGGATCGTCCCGATCTAGCAGAATGGCGCCGATGGCGTAGCACCGCATCGGCCCCACGCCGTGCGTGAGGACTAGCCAGCCCGCCTCAGTCTCGATCGGCGAGCCGCAGTTGCCGATTTGGATGAGTTCCCATGGTCGCATCGGCGCCTGGAGCATCTGGGTGTCGCTCCAAAACCGCACTCTGTCTGACCGCATCAGATAGGAGTTCTCCTTGTCGAAGCGAGAGAGCATCGTGTACTTGCCGTCGATCAGACGAGGAAACAATGCCATCCCCTTATTCTGGGCACACGCACCGTTGAGCGTCGAGACTCGAAACGACAGAAAATCGTTGGTCTCGATAAGTTGGGGCAAGATCTCAAACCCGTCGTATGCGGTGTAGGTCGCATAGTAGATGACCGATCCGTCGTCGTGTACGAACCGGACAAACCGCGCGTCCTCCATGCCCTGTGTCTCCCTGGGCCCCGCAGGAAAGATGATCCGTTCCGAAACCGCCGACTCGCGCGGATACGTCACGACGTAGTTCGAGGAGGCGAGGAGGTGGACCATTTTGACAGTCTCGTGGGCAATGGCGCGAGAAAGATGTTCCTCATTGAGCGATGCCAACCCTCGTTCCAAGTCGTCGAAGGTGAATTGTTCCGGGAGCGGGCCCAGGACGTGCGACGCGATGTGGTGGTCTGCGCCAAGTTCCTCGAGCTTGGATCCGAACAGGTGCTTGTCGTACAGGGGGGTCTTGCGGTTTCCCGTAATGGCGTAGCGGCTGACGGGTTCAAACGTGAGGTCGCACCGCTCGTCGATCACGCCGGTGCGAAACCCGATCGACGAAACGTGGCCCTCGCCAACTGCCCGCACGCTCATGATGAAGCGCTGTTCGCCGGAGGCCAGACCGCTCTGGTCCGGAGCGGGCACCATCGAAGGGTTGAAGAGGGCCGCCGCTTCAATCGAGTACTCGTGGGAGAAGTATGCCCCGATCAGCAGACGTCGCTCCTCGGAGAGCCTGACATCCTGCTCGAGATGATGCTCGACCATCTGAAAGTTGTGCTGCAGCACCTGCGTGAAGTCACGGTGGCGGTGCGCGAAGTCCTGGAGCACGTTGTCCAGAATGCCGGCAGCCTCCCGATCCGGGATCGCCAGGATCCGCTCCATCACCACCTTCACTCGTGACTTGCCGTCAGGGGTGTAGGTCTCCTCGCCGGGAAGGTGCGGCTTGACGATCACCCGGCGTGGATCAGGCAGGAATCGATGAGTTGTCCTTGTGACAGCAACTTGTCGCATCTTTATCCTCTTACCAGTCACGAGCGCCATCGACCGGAATCCACCCCGTGGTCCACCGACCGGCCAATAGTGGCCAGCATCATTACATTACGCTATCGGCTATCTGTCAGAGTCGATGGACCACCCGTGAGCTTGTCCGGAGCTTGTCGGCGCGCCCCGTTTTGCCACATTTTGCCGTGCCGAGGATTCGGCGCATCTCTCTAACTGCAATCAGGATGGACGTTTAGAGCGATCCCCGCTCACGCTCTCATAACCCGGAGGTCGTGGGCTCGAATCCTACTGACCTGCCCCCAAGAGTTGTACCAGGTTCTATGTTAGGACGGGACAAACGATTGGCAGATCGACCCCGAGCCGAGCATGGCCCCGCACCCTCGACTCCACCCCGAAGAGCTGTGGGGAATCGAGGATCCGCGAATCACCTACGTGGAGGATTTGGGCAAGTACGTGGTGGTGTACACAGCGTTCTCGTGGGGCGGACCGGGTGTCGCCCTGGCGATGACCGAGGACTTCCGCCACTTTGAGCGCTGCGGCGTGGTGATGTCGCCGGAGGACAAGGACGCGGCGCTGCTGCCCCGGAAGATTGACGGCCGATGGGCCATGCTCCATCGACCATCGACTCCGCT
>JADFGE010000171.1 GCA_022567855.1 Planctomycetota bacterium
GAAGTTCGCCACCGCCGCCGCGACGCGCTTCGGCTCCGGCTGGGCGTGGCTGACCGTCGGCGATGACGGCTCGCTGTGCGTGTGCTCGACGCCGAATCAAGACAACCCGCTGATGAAGGGTGTGTGCGATTGCCCCGGCACGCCGATCCTCGGGCTCGATGTCTGGGAGCATGCGTACTACTTGAACTACCAAAACCGTCGGCCGGACTACATCGCCGCATGGTGGAACGTGGTGAAATGGTCCGCCGTCGCCGAGCGCTTCGCCAATGCGAAGTCACTAGCAGCGGTGTAACACGCCCAGACGGCGCGATAGTCGTTAACGGAAGCCCACGGGCTCGAGCCCGTGGGCATCGGTATGGCGTGTGCGTCGTTCTCGCACGAGCTTCGCAATTCGCAGCCGTCAAATCGACCCTTCATATCTCATCACGCGCCTGTATACTGCGGCCATGACCACCCCTACGAATCACCGAATCGTGCCCATCGCTCTGCTTGCGGTATCGTTCATTCTGCTCAGTCCCGCGGTCGCAGGCGTCGATGACAAACCTGCTCAACCACAATGGTTCAAGGGCAACACCCACACCCATACCTATTGGTCCGATGGCAACGCGGCCCCGGAGCACGTGATCGATTGGTACGTCAAGCACGACTACGACTTCCTCGTGCTGTCGGATCACAACATCTTGTCGCAGGGCGAGAAGTGGTACCCGATTGGGCGAGATGATTGGCGACCGCTGCGCCCGGAGCATGTTGAAGATCTCGAACGAAGATTCGGCCCGGATTGGGTGCAAACGCGCACCGTCCAAGACACGGAGCAGATGCGGCTCAAGAACTTGCCGGAGCTTCGCGCGAAGTTTGAGCGAGCCGCCGAGTTCATCATGATCCAGGGCGAGGAGATTACCGACGCCTTTGAACGCCATTCAGTACATATCAACGCTGTCAATCTCCAGGAATTGATTCCACCGCAACGCGGCGATTCGGTCCGCGATACGATTCAGCGCAACGTGGATGCGGTCATTGAACAATCGCAGCGGTTGGGTAGGCCGATGCTCGCGCACATCAACCATCCCAACTTCGGCCGATCGCTCACGCCGGAAGATGTCGCATCCATCAAGGGTGAGCGGTTCTTTGAGGTTTACAACGGCCATCACAGCGTGCTGAACAACGGTGATGAGAACATTCCTAGCGCCGATGCGATCTGGGATATCGCGCTGACACTTCGATTGACCGAGTACGATCTCGGATTGCTCTACGGCTTCGCGACCGACGACTCGCACCATCATCACGGCCAGGGACGCACGTCACAACCGGGGCGCGGCTGGGTGTGGGTGAAGGCGGACGAGCTCACGCCGAACGCGATCGTCTCCGCCTTGCGGGCCGGTGATTTCTACGCGTCCACCGGCGTGATGCTGAAAGATCTCGGTTCAAGCGATCGGACATTATGGCTTGAAATCCAGCCGCAGGACGGCGTGACATACACGACTGAGTTCATCGGGACGCGCTGGCGAGACGGCGCGGTCAGTGCGGTGGGAGAAGTGCTGGCCACATCCAGCGAGCTGCGACCACGGTATGAAATGACCGGCGACGAGCTGTATGTTCGCGCGCGGGTGACTTCGTCGCGCGAACACCCCAATCCCTTTGCCGAGGGTGATATGGAAACGGCGTGGGTGCAGCCGGTGCTGGGGCAGGCGAGGGGAAACATAACGGCACACGAACCTGGTCACTGAAGTGACCAGGCCTCGCGGTGCAGCGCCGGCGATGACCTAATGGTCGTGCGTCTCGAGCGGAACCGAGCACCATCCGCGATCAGGTGAATCTTCACTCCCGGCACGACGCCTTCCCGTGGGCGCAGGTGTTGCCGACGGCGCGGCTCGGGTTGCGCGGTGGTCGAGCGCCGCTTCGATGCGGGCGGACAGATCGCGCAGATGCGCCGTCACGATTGCGTTGTCTGCGGCCTCGCTGTCACAGCCCTCGATCGAAGCGCCCAGCGCGACCAGCTCAGCCCGCGCCAGCGCGGGCAGATCGGAGTTGGCGCTCGGATTCTCGATCAACGACCCGAGCATCTGGACGTAGGTCCGCTGGAGATTGCGGCGATAGATGTCGATGTCAATGGGCGTATCGTTCAGTTCGCTGTAGATGCCGTAGCGCAGATCAGCCAACATTTCCGCGGGCGTATAGGCGCCGTATTCGATGTTCTCAGCGTGCTCAGCCATGCGGTTGATCCGCCGGGCATTGACCAGCGTCCGCAGCAGCCGGCTTTGAGCGCTGAGCACGCGATCGGCGACGCCATCGGCCGTCAGGCGCAGGCTAATCTCAGGTGGAATCATCTTGTGGGGCGTACGTAGCGCGTTTTCAACGAGAAACCGGACAGCGTCGCGCTGATAATCCGGATCGAGCGGGAAAAATCGCTGATCCGCATCGCCATAGTAAAGATTGACTTGCTCGACGCCTCCAACGATGTTGGCGACGTGCCCCATCTCGCGGTTCCATTGGCCGAACAGCTGGTTGTACATATTGTCGAGCAGGTCGTAGTCCTCGCCTTCCTTTGACGTTGCATCAACGAGCATTGCAGCGATGCGCTCGAGGTTCTGCAGGCCAAGCGTTGTCGCTTGGACCGCCTGGTTGGAAAGGTCCTCGGTTTGAGCGGTGGGATCGCCACCGCCGCCGTAGCGGAACATCGGCTCATCGATTTGGCGCTTGGCGATCGACTCCAGCTCGGCCTTTTCATCGGCGTCGCTTGCGAACTGTCGGTAGCCCCATTCCGCGGCAAAATAGTCATACGGGCCGACGCGCGGAAGCAAGCCCGCCTCGTCGCCGGGCTGGGCGACATAGTTGAACCGCGCGTAGTCCATGATCGACGGCGCGGTGCCGTTGTTCTTGACCCAGTCGGCATCGCGCAGTTGCTCGATGGAATAGCTCGAAGAGGCTTTCATATTGTGCGGGAAGCCGAGCGAATGGCCCACCTCGTGCGCGACGACGAATCGAATCAGCTCGCCGATGAGATCGTCGGGCATAGGCAGACTCTGTGCGCGTTCATCGACAGCCGCTGCCTGCACGAAATACCAGTCGCGCACGAGCTTTTGCACGTCGTGATACATGCGAACATCGGCTTCAAGGATTTCGCCGGTGCGAGGGTCGTGCACGTGCGGGCCGAAGGCGTTCTTGATGCTGGCCGGCAGCCAACGGATCGTGGAAATGCGGGCGTCCTCGGCGTCCCAGTCGGGGTCCTCGTGCGGATCGGGCGCGTACTTGCCGATGATGGCGTTCTTGAACCCGGCCGCTTCAAAGGCCGGCTGCCAATCTTCGATGCCAGCCTTGACGTAGGACTTCCACTTCTCGGGGGTACCACGGCCGACATAAAAGACAATGGGCTTGATCGGCTCGGAGAGTTCGGCCTCGGGATCGCTCTTTTCCAGCCGCCAGCGTGTGATGTAACGGACCGTCGGGGCCGCGTGGTTCTTGTCATCCGCAAAATCAACGAAGCTCACGCTGAAGAACCCGACGCGCGAGTCATGGAGGCGTGGTTTCATGGGATTCTCAGGCAACTTGATCATGCTGTGATGGATCATGGCGGTGATGCCGCTGGTGGTCGGGCCTCGGCGGGCGAAGGGGCTTCGAGTTCCGCCGCCGCGGCTGTCGTCGCTGGACGGGCTGTATGTGGCCAGCACTTTGATCTCGATGTTTTGGGGAAACGATTTGACCTGCTCGATGAACGTTCGGCCGCTATCCATATTGCCGGCGTTGAGCGCTCGTTTGGCGCTGAACTCGGCGACGTCCTTGGTGAACAAATCCGTCACCTTGATTACGGGCATCTTGTCCTTGCCGTACGCCTTGACGGGGAAGACTTTGATGATGGGCGCAAGGTTCGAGGCTTTGACCGCATCGGCGATGGGATCGTCGGTATCGGCTCGAATGCCGTAGCGAACGTCGCGCAAAAGCACCTTCTCGCCTCGCTGCTCCCAGCGGACAACGCGATCGCCGGCGGGCATCCCGGCGTACGACGAGCCGGCGGTTGTTTCAGCAACTTGCGTGACCCACAACATGTCCTTGCCAAACGCCTCGACTGGAATCTCGTAGTACAGATCGTCATCAATCTGGTGGACGTGAAAGAGACCGCGTTTGGTGACGGCCTCGTCCGTGATCACTTCGTCGTACGGCTTGATGGCGTCTTTCTTCTTGTCCTTGTCGTCAGAGTTGTCCGCTTGCCGGTCACCCCGTCCGGCCCAGCCGCCCGGCCGTCGCTGAGCGGACGCGATCGAACTGAACCCAACGGCCAACGTGAGCGAGGCAATCACGGACAATCGAACGGCAGACGATGTGTGTTTTGGCAACATTGTGCTTCAATCTCCTTGATAGGACCAGCTACCAGACTACCGGCAAGGGCCCTTGGGAGCAAGGGTTTTGGGGCGTACCCAGCGTAGGGTCGCCAAGAACCCACGGATTCCCGATCCCGATGGAATCGGGACAGGTTCCATCCGTGAGCGTCAGGGGTGCAGCATGCCTGCTGCCCCACACCCGTCACCCCAATTCTCCGTGCGTGAATCGTCTCCATAGGTTGGACATAATCCGATCGCCCGGGCGGTTGACGCCGTGCTTGTGGGCCCAACGGCAGACATTGTCTATATCGCGCGCCAAGAGTGCGTAGCCGTGTTGATTCAGCCGCGGGTCGATCGCCTGCGGGAAGTCGATGATGATCGCTCGATCTTCGTGCAACAGAATGTTGTACGGCGACAGGTCGCCATGCACACAATCGCAATCCAGCATCAACTCGACGTTCCATAACACATCATCAATGATGCGCGCCACGGTCGCTCGGTCGGGGGCGATTTCGTGCAACATCGGCGAAGCACCGGATTCGTCGCCCAGGAACCGCATGAGGATCGCGCGTTCGCCGAGCGCGAGTGGTTGGGGAACGGCAGCGCCGGCCTCGTGGAGCACGTTCATCACCTCCCATTCCTGGTAGAGCCAAGTGCCGTACTGCACTTTCTTACCAAAGGCGCTACTTTTCTGCACCGCGCGTTTCGCTCGCCCTTCACGGGCCATATGCAAACGCCCGCCGATGTACATCGCGTCGTTGCGAAACTGTCGCGACTCGATCGGCCGGTACACCTTCGCCGCCACGAGTGGGAATTCAGAGCGCACGCCGCCTTCACAACAAAACACCGTCGCTTCCTTGCCACTTTTCACTTCAAAGAGAACGTCCGTGATCCAGCCGTCTTCGATAAAAGGCTCGATCGCGGACAAATGATCTGATTCAGCTTGCATCGTGAGTTATACTCCACAGGAATTTCGTTTGTCGCCCAATCGCGCACGCACAGCGCGCAGCCAACGGGCCAAGACCGTTGTGAGTTCCGGGGGCCATCGCGAGAAGGAGATGTGGCTGCTTGGAGCAGTCTCTTACCCCCTCTCCCTTTGGGAGAGGGTTGGGGTGAGGGTCTTTATATCTCTAAGAACCCTCACCTAACCTCTCCCAAAGGGAGAGGAACAAGAAGACGCATGGCCTGAAACGAAACAGACCGCCGGGAAGGCGGCCTGCGAAGTTCACGATTCAGTTTTTACAAACTGCGTGCTGCGTAGCCGGTCACATCCCGTCTCGCGACGAATCAGATTGGGTGACAACGGTTTCCATACAGCACGCTCCCGAATAAGGGTGAGGGCGGCGGGCGATGACACAATCACGCCCTGGTATGTACGCAGCCCCGAATCGACCCTGGGACTGACCTTCGCAATTCCACGGTAGTCGGCCGTCGGTGAATGTCAAGGGTGCGGCTCAGGATTCGCTCCGTTCACATCGGCGCGAGAATCCGGCGCCATCGGCGGTCCAGCCAAAAGAGAACCGGCCGCCATTCGGCGGCCGGGCCTTTGTTCGCATTTTCGATTGCGTGTTTACCAGCTTCGGCGCTGACCGCCGCCGCCGCCACGATCGGTGCGGGGCTTGGCCTCGTTCACCTTGATCTGGCGTGATCCGAACTCTGTGCCGTCCAACGCCCCGATGGCGTCGCGGGCGGCTTGATCATTACGGATCTCGATAAAGCCGAAGCCGCGCGGGCGACCGGTTTCGCGATCGGTGATGAGATTCACTTCCTCCACTTCGCCATATTGGCCGAAGAGCTCACGAATCTCGGTCTCGGTCGTCTCGAATGATAGATTCCCTACGTAGATCTTCACAACAGTTGCCTTCGTGTCCCGAGTCTCTGAAGCCGAACGGGATCCTCGGGGTTGATCTTCGTCGGGTTCGCCCAGCCGCGAATCGAGGGCCGCTCGTCGGCTGGTACGGACAAGTTATAGAGCGGATACTATTCGATGGGCTCGCCGCTGGCAAGCCAAGGGTGCCCCAAGGCCTTCTGGCCGTGGCTAGGGAGGTGTCTGGGGGCCACCCAGGGGGCAGGAAGGCCATTGGGGCCGGGGTCAAAGGAGCGGAACTCTGTTTGGTTGACCCGCCTGTTTTGGCCGATATTCTCACCGGTCCGTCCGACGCCTTGGTTCAAATCGGGCCCGGATCCCCGATAGCTCAATTGGTAGAGCGAGTCCCGGCGCGCCGGGATTAACCGCTAGGAAGGACCGTTGAAGTTCGTGAT
>JADFGE010000172.1 GCA_022567855.1 Planctomycetota bacterium
AGGGAGCACACGGCGGGGATGAACACGTTGCACGTATTGGTCCGGGCGGTTCCGTGGCTGCGCGAGACGTTGTTGACCAACCCGTGGGAAAGATTCTTCAACGCCCCGGTGATGCCGGCCGACCCGTGATCCTTGAGCACCGGCACGTTGACCATCTTGTTGATCTTCCGGGTGACGATGGTGCACACGTGGGATCGGCGAGCGCGACCGTCGTTGGTTCAGCCGTGCGTTCGTGCTCGTTCAGATCGCCATCGCGATTGAAGCCACCAGTCAAGTTGTATGGATTTCGCGTGAGTCGATCGCCAGCATCCTCGGGATTTGGCTTCCCGGATGGCTGATGAGCATAGATCGTGTTATCACGTTGTGTGTATATGCGTTACTACTGGCCGGTGTTGTTCAAATCATCTGGCCGTTGAAGCGCCGTCAGCGATCGGTGGTCAGTTGGGTTGCGTGTCTGGGCCTGTTCAACGTGTTCTTCATCTGGTTTGTGCTCCATCTCGCATACCGCGTCAATGATCTGATCGCGTTTACGACCGGCCGAGAGATTCTGATCTCCGTTTGGCCGGGCAGAGTATTGAGTTGGTTGCTGGTCAACGGTCTTCCTGTAGTGGGACTCGTTGCGGGTTATGGTGTTGCTCAGACCCTCAATAGCCGATTTGGAGGCACGCTGTCGAAGCCGCGCACACTCCACGTGTTCTTTGGGATCGGTCTGATTATTCTACTGCTTGGGCATATCGAGCCTCTCGCCTACCGCGGCTTGGCTTCCTTGGGAGTTTGGGGCTGGCTTGACGATGTTTCATTACAGGTGGTTATCCATTCCCTTGCCGCGTACGGGCTGTTGTGGACGCTACCTCTACTTATTTGGCTTGGCTTCGGCTTTGTGATGCTTCGTCGCGCCCGCCGACAAATCAGGTTCTATCCAGCGCACACGAAATGTCCCCAGTGCGGTTACGACCTACGTGGCGACCTCGAAACAGGATGTCCTGAGTGCGGATGGCGCCGCGGTGGGCAGTAGTGACCACGAAGACGCCCACGGACTCGAGTCCGTGGGCTTCCGCGATGCTCAAATTGGCTCACGCATGAAGCGCGCTTTACAACCCCAGCAACATGCGCTGCGGGCTTTCGATCGAATCCTTGATGTGGATGAGGAACTTCACCGCCTGCTCGCCGTCCACGATTCGATGGTCGTAACTTATCGCCAGATACATCATGGGCCGCAAGACGATCTGCCCCGGATTGTCTGGATCTTCGATCGGGCGTTTTATGATCTTGTGCATGCCGAGGATCGCCGACTGGGGCGGATTCAGAATCGGCGTTGACAGCAGCGATCCGTACACGCCGCCGTTGGAGATCGTAAACGTCCCGCCGGTCATCTCCTCGAGCGTGAGTTTGCTGTCCCGCGCGCGACCGGCGAGTTCCTTGATCGTTCGCTCGACATCGGCAAACGACATCGCCTCGGCGTTGCGGAGCACGGGGACCACGAGCCCCTTGTCGGTTCCGATGGCGACGGAGATATCAACGTAATCGTGGTATTCAACTTCATTGCCGTCGATGTACGCATTGACGCGCGGAAATTGTTGCAGGGCTGCGGCGCAGGCGTGAACGAAGAACGACATGAATCCCAGGCCGACGCCGTGCTTCTTCTCGAACTCTTCCTTGTGACGCTTTCGCAAGCGGATCACGGCGGACAGGTCCGCTTCGTTGAAGGTCGTGAGCATGGCGGCGGTGTGTTGCGCCGCCACCAGGCGCTCGGCAATGCGCTGCCGCAGCTTGCTCATGCGCTGCCGTTGAACCTCGCGCGAACCAACCGGGACGGTGCCGACGATCGGGCTGGCCGTAGCAATTGAGACGGCTAAAGGCGGAGTCGGCGTTGGCGTCTGCGCCGCGGCCAAGACGTCAGACTTCGTGATCCGACCCGAAGGACCGGACCCGTCAATGCGCGCCAGGTCCACGCCCTTATCCGCCGCGAGCTTGCGGGCCACCGAAGTAACCTTGCTGTCCCCATCGCCACTTACAGCCACCACCGCTTCCGATGAAGGAGCCGATGCCGTTGCGGCTGCGACAATCCCGGCGGGACGCTCGGCACTAGGATCGACTGTCGCGATCACCTCGCCGACTTGCTTCTCGGCGCCCTCCTCCGCCAGCACCTGCAACACGCCCGACTCAGGCGCGGGAACTTCCAGCGTGACTTTGTCCGACTCGATCTCGACGATGATCTCGTCCTTTTCCACCCAGTCCCCGGAGGATTTCTGCCACGGTCCGATCACGACTTCGGTAATCGATTCGCCGGGGCTTGGAATACTGATCTGGACGGGCATGGCAGGTAGACCTCGAACAAGGGGAACTTGGGGTAATCAGGACGCAGCCAGCCGCGGCGCCGTGTGGTTCGTTTGATCGAGGATGGCGTCGGTACGGCTGGTGGGTAACCCGACGGCGTTGATCATAATCTTCTCCTGCTCCTGGTTGTGCATTTTCGTCGACGCTACCGCCGGCGACGCGCTCTCATCGCGGCCGACATAGGCCAGATCCAGATCGATCCGTTCCCAAAGCGTGGTCTTGAGGAAGCGATACGCGCCCATGTTCTTCGGCTCCTCCTGAACCCACACCGTTTCATGGACGCCCGCGTACCGTTGAATGATCTCGGCCAGTTCGCGCTCCGGCAGCGGGTAAAGCTGCTCGATCCGAACCACCGCCACATCATCGCGTTCGATCTTCTCGCGATGCGCAACGAGATCGTAATACACCTTGCCCGAGCAAAGGAGTAGCCGTTTGATCTTGCTTGGATCGCTCACGTGCGGATCATCAAGGACCAGCTCGAATCGGCCGGTCACGAATTGATCAACGGTGCTGACGACCTTGGGATGTCGCAACAGGCTCTTTGGGGTGAGCACAATCAGTGGTTTGCGGAAACTGCGCTTCATCTGCCGGCGGAGCAGATGGAACATTTGGGCCGGCGAAGTGGGGTACACCACCTGCATGTTATTGTTGGCGCACAATTGCAGGAACCGCTCGGGGCGGGCGGATGAATGTTCCGGCCCCTGGCCTTCGTATCCGTGCGGCAGGAAAAGCGTGAGCCCGCTGTAACGATTCCACTTCGCCTCCGCGGACGCCAGGAACTGATCGAATATCACCTGCGCGCCGTTGGCGAAATCGCCGAACTGCGCTTCCCAGATCACGAGCATCTGCGGATCGCCGAGCGAATAGCCGTACTCAAATCCGACGCAGGCCGCTTCAGAGAGCGGACTGTTGTGAATGCAAAACCGCGCTTGGTCCGGTTGGAGATGATTGAGCGCGTCATAGCCCTGACCCGTGGTTTGATCGAACAACACGGCGTGGCGGTGGCTGAACGTCCCGCGCTCGACATCCTGGCCGGTGAGGCGCACCGCGTGGCCGTCCAACAGCAGTGTGCCGTACGCGAGCAGCTCGCCCATCGCCCAATCCAAGGGCTGGTCCTTTTCGATCGCCTGGCGACGATTCTCCAGCAACTTCTTCAGTTTGCGATGCGCAGTGAAGTCATCGGGCACCGTACCGAGCGCGTGCGCCACAGCTTGAAGTTGTTCGCGCGTTGCTCCGGTTTCTACAGGCTCAGATGAATACTTCTCGGTGAGGTCCGCCCAAACTGAACTGAACGCAGCGACCGTCGATCCCACCGGTTTCTCCGCGGACCGTGTCTGCGCTTCATCGAGCTGCGCTTTCAGCTTCTCGTAGAGTTCATCGAACGCCTGCTCGCTGATGACGCCTTCGCCGATCAACTGCTGGGCGTAGGTGCGAAGAACCGGCGGCTGCTTCTTGATCCTGGCATACAGCAGCGGCTGCGTGAACGTGGGCTCGTCGCCCTCGTTGTGTCCAAACTCACGGTAACACCACAGATCGATGACCACGTCGTTCTTGAATGCCTGGCGATACTCCAGCGCGAGCTTGGCGACGAACACGCACGCTTCCGGGTCATCGCCGTTCACGTGGAAGATCGGGGCTTCGGTCATTTTGGCGATGTCGGTGCAGTACGTCCCGCTGTGCGCGTCTCGAGGATTCGTCGTGAAACCGATTTGGTTGTTGATGACGACGTGTATCGCTCCGCCGACCGTGTAACCGTCGAGATCGACCATGTTCAAACATTCAGCGACGACGCCCTGCCCCGGAAACGACGCGTCGCCGTGAAGCAGGATCGGCACGCACTGTTCGCGTTTTGTGTCGTGGCGAATGCGCTGCTTGGCGCGCGCTCGACCCAAGACCACCGGCCCGACAAACTCCAAGTGCGATGGATTGGGCGAAAGCGTCAGCCGAACCGTCTCGCCGGACACGGTGACGTGATCTGAGCTATAGCCGCGGTGATATTTGACGTCGCCGCCGCCTCGGAGAAAGTCCTCCGTCCACGCCTCAGCAAACTCCGTGAAGATCTGGTCGTACGTCTTGTGCAGGATGTTCACCAAGACGTTCAGCCGACCGCGATGGGCCATGCCGAAGGTGAACTCCTTCACGTTGTTGGCCGGGCCTTGCTCGATCAACTCGTCGAGCAGCGGAATGAGCGATTCGCTGCCGTCAAGGCCGAACCGCTTCTTCGCCGTGTAGCGCGTGTGGAGAAAAGTCTCGAAGGCATCTGCTTCGCCGAGCTCACCGAGGATGTGCATCTTCTGGTCGCGGTCGATCGTCGGGCGATTGCGCACCGTCTCCATGCGCTGGTGAAGCCAGTGCCGCTGCTGGGGGTCCTGAATGTGCATGAACTCGACGCCGACGTGCCGGCAGTAGGTGTCGTCGAGCAACTGGACGATGTCGCGCAACTTCGCCGGGTTCTCCAACGGCAGATCGCAGGGATCGAACTGTCCGTCGAGGTCCGACTCCGACAGCTCGTGCGCTTGAAGCTTCAGACTGTCGGGTGCGGGGCGCTCGGTTCCCAGCGGGTCGAGTGCCGCGGCGAGGTGACCGGTGTCGCGATAGGCGTAGATCAGATCATCGACATGCCCCTGCTTGGTCTGAGCCAGGTCCACGCCCTCAGCCCGCGCTGCCGGTAGCGCTGCTTGGTCCTCCGTGATCTGCCGAGCCCCGAGATCAAAGCCGGCGAAGAATTGACGCCACGGCGGCTCGACCGATTCGGCGCGGGCGGACCATCGCTCGTACATCGCCTCGATGTACTGGGCGTTCCATCCGTTCACAGAGCCCTCAGCCGGTTCGATAGCCATCAATGCTTCCCTGGGGCGGGTGAAAGAATCCTTCCGTTGGGGTGGATCAACCTGCCGCGGCGCCTCAAGTGCTTTGCGCGGTCGTATTCTAGCGTCCGAGCCCGCTAATTATCGGTCGGTGAGGCAGTTCGTGAAACCCCTGGTTCTATCACTGCATCGGCCGACACTGTGGACGGCTTTGGGCCGATCGCCCGCTCGTCTACGGTGGCCCGAGCTGATGCCCCAACGGTCGGCCGCTTAGAGCAGGGCGATCGGATCGACGTCGATGACGAGCCCCGCCCCGGCGTGGAGCAGGCCCTCGTTTCGGCCGGCGACCAGGACTTCTTGCAACCGCTGGGCCGACTCCGCCAGCAGCTCGATCTGCTGTCGATGTTTCCCGGCGATGCGCGAGATCGGGCACGGGGCCGGGCCGCGCAGCCGCATCGACTCGTCCGCCAACTCGCCCAGTCGTCGTGCGATCGTGCGGGCCGTATTCACACAGCGCGTGTAGTCCACATCGCGCACGACAATACGAGCGAGCCGAGTGTACGGCGGCAACTTGCAGCGTCGCCGGTCCGAAAGCTCCAGCTTGGCGAATCCCTCGTAGTCGTGCGCCGCCGCCAAACGGATCGCCGAGGCCTGAGGCTGGAACGTCTGCACGATCACCAGCCCCGGGTCTCGGCCGCGGCCGCAACGACCGGCGACCTGATTGACCAATTGGAACGTGCGCTCCGAAGCGCGGAAGTCCGGCAGATTGATCGCAGTGTCGGCGTTGATCACACCTACGAACTGAACGTTGGGAAAATCCAACCCCTTGGCGATCATCTGTGTTCCCACGAGCAGTTTCACCTCGCCGGCGCCGAACTTCCCCAATGCGTGATGAAAATCCTTCGACCCGCGCATGGAATCGGAATCGACGCGCAGCATCGTCTTGCCCTCGACGAGTTGCGGGAACTTGCGGGCCAACTCTTCCTCGACACGCTGCGTGCCCAGGCCGAACGTCGTCACGTGCCGGTCACACAGCGGGCAGCGCTGCGGCAATCGCTGCTCGGCTTCGCAGTGATGGCAGCGCACGAACCCGCCCGCGGGGAGCCGGCGGTTCAAGTGGAACACCATCGTCGCATCGCAGTCGTCGCAGTTCATCATCCAGCCGCAGCGAAAGTCCGGGCAGGCGATGTAATTCGCATAGCCGCGCCGATTCAGCAACAACAGCACCTGACCGCCCCGGTCCAGTGTCTCGCCGATGGCGGACTCCATCCGCGGACCGATCAGGTGTACCCGCCGATCGTGCCGCCGCTTGCGCTCGGCGACGAAGTCAACGATCTGGACGGTCGGCAAGCGCATGCCG
>JADFGE010000173.1 GCA_022567855.1 Planctomycetota bacterium
GGGCCGTGTCCGTGAGAAGTTGCGCAACGACCCCGTTTAGCCCCGAGCCGAAGGCGAGTGCGCCGGCGCCCTCGACGACTCCGGGACGATCAGACCGTAGGAGGAACACGATGAGAACGTTACGAGCAGGAATACTTCCGGCGATCATGGCGATGACTGCTATCGTGCCCGTCGGGAAGGTCTACGCGCAGGACTGGCCGGATATCTTCAATCCGCTGGAGCTGGTAGCCCTGAATCTGGAAATGGACCCCGGTGACTGGAACACAATTCAGAACGATGAAAAGTTCGATATCGAAGTGCCGGCGATGTTCTGGATGGACGGCGAGAAGCCGATCCTGGTCGCCGTTCGCCGAAAGCCCGGCGATCCCCTGGGCGGTGGTCCGTTCATCAAAGTCAGCCTGAAGATCGACATCAACGAGCTCGTGCCCGGTCAATTGTGGCACGACCTGCGGAAGCTCAGCCTGGAGAACGGGGACGATGAGAACGTGGTCTCCGAGGCCGTCGCGTGGTATCTGCACCGGCTCGCCTCCGGTCCGGAGGGCTATGGCTACGACCCCGGTCTGGCCTCGTGGATCACGCTCAAGATCAACGGCGTCTATACCGGGGTCTACGTCAACGCTGAGCAGCGCGATAAGCGATTCCTGCAGAACCGGGGCATCTTCGTGAGCGGTGAGACCTGGCTGTACAAGGTCAGCAGCCCGAACCAGGTTGACTTGAAGGTGGGTGGTCCGAAGGACAGCCCGACTTTCATGGCGTTGTGCTACGAGCCGTTCGCACCGGACCCCTCCTGTTCGACGCCGGACCCCGCCACCCTCGCTGCGGAACTGCCGCTGCTCGTCAACCTGCAGGGCCTCCTGACGCTGGGGGCGATCGATTCGTTTACGGGCAACTCGGACGCGATCTTCTCTCACGGCAAGAACTTCTACTTCGCTGACTTCCTGTCCGGGCTCACTCGCCAGTACTATCCGTGGGACCTTGATTCGACGCTGGGGGGAGGAGCGATCGACTACGACATCTACCAGACCGGAAGCGCGTACGGGTCGATCATGCTCGGCGTGCCGGAGTTCCGCGCCCAGTACTCCCAGATCCTGAACGATCTGATTTGCGGTCCCCTTTCCGCGTCGAGCCTCGTCGCGTTTGTTGACGCCATTGAGCCCGTGCTTACCGAAGCGCTGGCCAATGACCCCAACAACCAGATCGACGGGTCGATTGCCGACCACTTCGACTCGCTTCGCAACTGGTTATCAGACAGGGTCGCCAATGTTACCGCTCAGATCGAAAACTTCGAGCCCTGCGATGTGCTGCCCTGCCCGTGGGACATTGACGGCAACAACGACGTTGGCGTTAAGGATCTGCTCTTCTTGCTAGGCGCCTGGGGGCCGTGCCCGAAGAAGGGAGATTGTCCCGCGGACTTCGACAACAACGGCGACGTTGACGTTCCGGATCTGCTTGACTTGCTGGGCAACTGGGGGCCGTGTCCGTGAAGAAGGCATCAAGGCATCGAGGCATCGAGGCATCAAGGGGGGAGAAGAAGGCACTTGGCACTTGGCACTAGGGAAACCTCGATCGCCGTGTTTCGCCGGTGGGCTTGACCCGCCGGGGGGACCAGACCAACGTGCCGTTTCGCCGATGGCATCATCCCATCATCCCACGATGCCTCGATACCACAGGCCGTCAAGAATCCCACGGATTGGAATCCGTGGGCGTCGGTCTGGTGGCATTGCGTTGCCCTGTTATTCGCGTGGTCACTGAAGTGACCACGCCCTCGTTGATTGCGCGATACGGTTATCTTTGAGGTGTCCGTTGCCGAGGACGCGGCCCCCAATCCCTGACTTCTAACCCCTAACCCCTAACTCCTGCCTCCTACCCTCCATCTGCGTCCATCTGTGGTTCCTTCCCCTCTGCAATTCCGCGCGGCGCGATTTGCCCGCGCACGCGGCGTTCGCTCAGGGCTAGGCGGTGCGCGCGGCGGCCCTGATCGTCGCGAGCTCATCCAGCAGCCAGTTGGCGAACTCGAGCTTCTCAAGCTCGCGGCCGGGGCTGAGGGTTCGGCCGTCGCGCAGCAGCAGCGTGGCGGTGATGGTGTCGCTCTCCATCGTCGTCAGGTCGTTGGCGACAATCGCGTCCAGGTGCTTCTGTTCGAGCTTTCGCCGAGCCGATTCGATCAGCTGATCTGCGGGCTCCAGGGCGAAGCCGATCAGCGTCTGGTCCGGCCTGGAGGTCTGGGCGAGGTCGGCCAGCAGATCGGGAGTCGGCTCCAGAGCCAGATTCCAGCCATGCCCATCACGCGGGCGTTTTTGCGTGGGTTCGACATCCACCGGTCGGTAATCGGCAACGGCCGCGGCCATAAGCAGTACGTCGTGACTCGGCCAATGCTCGACCAGGAGGGCCTTGAGCTGGGCGGTGGTCTGGAACCGTCGGATAGAGCAGTGCGAAGTGTGGGGCGGCGGCAGCGGCGTCGGACCGAGCAACAGCGTGGTCGGCCAGGCGCGACGGATCGACGATTGGGCCAGGGCCAGGCCCAACCGGCCCGACGAGCGGTTCGTGAGATATCGGACGGCGTCGATCGGCTCCCAGGTGGGGCCGGCCGTTATGAGCAGTCGCGGGGCATTGGCGGGCGATGCTTCCATAGCGTACGAGCGTGGGCTGGACCGTAGGTGCGAGCGATGGCCCGCACCTGAGCAGATTTGATGCTACGGACCTGCCAAACAATACTAAGATGGACGTTGCGATCTGGACAGCGCCGCGACTGGCCAGCGGCCAGCGACCGACTCGAGTAGGAGACCACATGGCTCGACAGCGCAAGAAGCTTGGCGAAATCCTGCTGGAATGGGGCTCGATCAGCGAGCAGCAGGTGCAGCAGGCGCTCAGCGTGGCCTCCGGTAGCGGACGACGGCTGGGCGAAGCCCTGATCGAGACGGGACTGTGCAAGGAAGAGGATGTCGCCAAGGCTCTCGCTTCGCAGTTCGATATGGAATACATCTCCCTGGAGAAGGATGAGGCGCGCAGCCAGATCGATCTGTCGCTGATCCCTGAGGACTTGATCAAGAAACACCTGGTCCTGCCGATGGGAACCGCCAACGGCCGGCTCAAGTTGATCATCCACGATCCCATGGACCTGGAGCTGCTGGATCTACTGCGGTTCCGGTTGAACCGTGAGTTGGACACGGTGATCGCCCCCAAGAGTGCCATCAAGTCGTTTATTGACGGCACCACCGGGCGAACCACCGCCGGCATGTTCTCCGACGAATCACTCGTCACGGAATCGGTCGACGTAACGGTCGATCGCTCGGTCGACACGTCGATTGACATTGCCGAGGGGGAAGACGCGCCGATCATTCGGCTGGTTCACCGGATGATCACGGAGGCGGTGCGTTCACGAGCCTCGGACATCCACGTGGAGCCGATGTCCGACCGGGTCATCCTGCGCTATCGAATTGACGGCGTGTGCCACGTCCGCGACAACCTGCCCAAGCGCATGCAGGCGTCGCTGTTGGCCAGGCTGAAGTTGATGGCGGGGATGAACATCGCCGAGCGGCGTATCCCCCAGGACGGGCGGATCAAGATGCCGGTCGATGCGGAGCAGATCGATTTTCGGGTCAGCGCGTGCCCGGCCTATCACGGCGAGTCGATTGTCCTGCGCATTCTCAGGCCGGAATCAGTCAAGATCGGTTTGCCGAACCTGGGATTCGAGCCGGAGAGCCTTGATCGATTCAACAAGATCATCCGCCGCCCGAACGGGATTTTCCTGGTGACAGGTCCAACGGGCTCAGGCAAGACGACGACGCTGTATTCGGCCTTGGACGTGCTGAATCGACCGGATCGCAAGATCATCACAGCCGAGGATCCGGTGGAGTACAGCTTCACCGGGATCAACCAGTGCCAGGTTCGCGAGAGCATCGGATTGACGTTCCCCAGGATCCTGCGGGCGATGTTGCGTCAGGCGCCGAATATCATCCTGGTGGGCGAGATCCGAGATAAGGACGTGGCGGAGATCGCGATTCAAGCGGCGCTGACGGGCCACTTGGTGTTCTCCACGTTGCATACGAACGATGCACCCTCGTCGATCACGCGCTTGCTGGATATGGGCGTCAAGCCGTTCCTCGTGGCCAGTGCGATTCAGGCCGTGATGGCGCAACGACTGATTCGCGTTCTCTGCGATCGATGCAAAGAGCCGGACCCGGAACCCGATCGTCGCCTGCTCCGCCTGGTGAATATTACTGATGAGGATTTAGAACGGCACACGATCTACCGCCCCGTCGGGTGCGGCCACTGCGGCAATATCGGGTATCGCGGTCGCAAGGCGATCTTCGAGATGATGGTGATGAACAGCGAGCTGCGAGAGCTGTCTTTCAAACAGGCGGCGATCGGGACGATCCGCGCGGCCGCGATCCGAGCGGGGATGAAGGATCTGCTCCATGACGGCAAGATTAAGATCCTCAGGGGCGATACGACGCCGGCGGAGGTGGCCCGATTCGCCCAAACCAAGGACTTCTGACCGGCAGGCGGTCGTCCAAGGCGACCGGCCGGTGAACAAGCCGACATCTTCCAACGAGACGAATTATGTCAACGATCCAAATCGACCGCCTGCTTGATACGGTCATCCGGCAAAACGCGTCCGACCTTCACCTTACGGTGGGTCGCAAGCCGACGTTGCGCCTTCACGGCAAGCTGCGGAGTCTTGATACGAAGGTTCTGGAATCGGATGACACGGTGTCGTTGATGAAGGCCATCACGCCGGAGCGCGCCCAGCAGGAGCTTCAGGAGGAGGGGAGCACAGACTTCGGCTTTGCCTACGGGACGCAGGCAAGATTCCGCGTGGCGGTTTTCAGGCAGCGTGGAGACGTGGCGATCGCGCTTCGGTTGATCCCCAACCAGTTGATGACGTTCGAGGAGATCGGTCTGCCGCCGATCTGCAAGGAGCTGATTCGGCGGCCGCGTGGTCTGTACATCGTGACGGGGCCGACCGGGTCAGGCAAGACCACGTCGCTGGCGACGATGATCGACCACATCAACACGAATCTCGATCGGCACATCATCACGGTCGAGGACCCGATCGAGTACTACCACTACCACAAGAAATCGATCATCGCCCAGCGTGAGGTGGGCGTGGACGTGCCGAGCTTCTCGGAGGCTCTGCGGCGCGGTCTTCGGGCCGATCCGGACGTGATGATGGTGGGCGAGATGCGCGACTTGGAAACGATAGAAGCGGCCATCCGGGCCGCGGAGACCGGACACTTGGTCTTCGCCACGCTCCACACGACGGGCGCCGCAGGAACGATCAATCGCGTGATCGATGCGTTCCCACACAACCAGCAGTCCCAAGTTCGCGTACAACTGTCGGTGGCCCTGATCTGCGTTCTCAGCCAGGTACTGCTAGCGCGAACCGACCGGCTGGGGCGGATCGCCGCCTACGAGTTTCTGGTGGTGACGCCCGCGATCGCCAACCTCATCCGGGAGAACAAGACGTTCCGCATCGACTCGGCCATCCAGACCGGCAAGAAGTTCGGGATGCAACTGTTGGACGACCACCTCTGGAACCTGTACCAGCGGGGGGTCATCTCGGCAGAGGAGATGGTGGACAAGAGTAAGGATCCAGGGGAGCTCACGGAGAAGGTTCACCGGGCCGGCGGGACCGTCGGCCGGACCGAGCTGGACGCTGTCGTGGAGGACGTGGAGAGTTGAAGCGGCACGCTGCCTGCCGGGCCGCCGTGCCCCCTCGTGTAGGGCCCTTCGCGTGATCGGCCCCGGGCGAAACAACGACCGGGCCAGAGCGATACCCGGATCGAATGTCGTATTATCCAGGTGTCCTATCTGACTAATTGGCCATCTGCATTTGCATAGCGTTTGAGAGGCACTATTATTGACCGTGTCTGCCATGAGCTGCAGAACGCTCGAAGCGGACCGGGCTAGCCGCACAGCGGTAGGGCTGCCCGAGATCGGTTGGACACAAAGGTACGGATAGGGACAACATGGCGGATCGAGCATATCGCTCAAAGAGCCCGGTGGATCCAACGGAGCTGAAGGGCCGTCGATTGGGGCGGGTCCTGACAAAACTGAAAAAGGTCACCCGGGAGCAGGTGCAGGAAGCGCTACAGCTACAGAAGACGCGCAAGGAGCCTCTCGGCCAGTTGCTGGTCGGGTTGGGATATATCACGGACACGGACGTGCTGGAGGCGTTGGCCGGCCAGGCGGGGATGCGGATGGTCGAGCTCAAGGTGGACGCGATCCCCAACTCGGCGATCGAGGCGCTGCCGGCGGAGACGGCCAACACCTACCAGATCATTCCGCTGAAGTTCGACAGCGGTACACGCCACATTGTGGTGGCGATGAAGAGTCCGGACAACTTCCGAGCCGTGGACGACTTGCGCCTGCTGATGGGATTCAAGGTGGAGGCGGTGGTGGCGCCGTGCGATCAGATCGACAGCGTGCTGAAGAAGCGCTACGGGGAGCAGGCGCCGTCGATGGCCGCAGTCATGGCCGAACTGG
>JADFGE010000174.1 GCA_022567855.1 Planctomycetota bacterium
GGAACCGTCGAAGTGCGCATCATGGACATGCCGCTGAACATGCGCCATCTGCTGGCGCTGGTGGCGCTAACCCAGTCGTTGATCGCCGCGATCTCTGAGCAAATCGATCGCGGGGCCTATCTGTACGACTGTCATCCAATGATCGCCAAGCAGAACAAGTGGAACGCAGCCCGCTACGGGATGGACGCGACGTTCGTCGATCCCGACACGATGCAAAGCGTGCCGGCACGCCAGATCGTCGAACGGCTCATGACGCTATGTCAACCGTTCGCCGAAAGACTCGGATGCGCTCAGGAGCTCCAAGGCTTGACCGACATCCTCGAGCATGGCAACGGAGCGCAGCGACAACGCGAGGTCTACCTGCGGACCGGCGACATGCGCGAGGTCGTAAAGTACCTGATCGGGCAGAGTGAGCAGGCCATGGTGTAGATCAACGGTGCTGAGGAAAACGACTTGTAGGCGCTCAGTGGCCTATCGTTCATCGGGCCGCTTCGTGTGATAGAGTGTGATTTCAGAAAGCCCGCTATGTCCCAAGTCGACGAATCTGATCCCGATACCAGCGGACCCGGCGCCTCCACCGCGGTCAAGACGAGACCGAAACCGCCCAAGCCCAAGCGCCTTCGTCCGTGGCAGGTGTTACTGCACAACGATGATCTCAACGACATTCTGTACGTCGTCGAAACGATCATGGAACTGACGACGCTGAACCGTGAGGATGCGGTGCTGCGGACGATCGAAGCCCACAATATGGACATCGCACTGCTGTTGACCACGCACCGCGAGCACGCTGAGCTGCTCTGTGAGCAGTTCCAGAGCAAGCGATTGAAGGTGACCGCGGAGCCGGCGCCGTGACGACAAGTCGCGTTGCGTTTGACGCCTTGCGGGCACGGGGACCCCGATCGAATCGGGACAGGCTCTTCAGGCTCGCTCGTGAGGACGGCGTCGAGGCATCGAGGGAATATCCAGTACGGCGAAACTGCGGCGCTGAATTGTCATTGGGCAACGTCGTCGTTGGCCTGGCGATCGCTCTCGGCGCCGAATGTGAACTCGGCCCCGACCTTGCACACCGGGCCGAACAGCCGCCGGCAATGAACGATCCGAAGCGGCAGATAACGCAGCCGACCGCTGGCCGGCTCGAAATTCACGAATATCTTGTCGTTCACGTTGAACCGATAGACCGTGAGCAGACCGACACCCACTTCCGAAAGATCCTGCGCCCACGCCTGGCACACATGCAATATTCTGCCGCTCTCGGACCGAGCGCACAGCGCGACCGGAACATTGAGCTGATATCGCGGCGCGCAGCGCTGGTTCAGGAGGCGGGCATCGCGCACGCGCAGCTCCTGGATCAGACCCTTGAGCCAGATAGAGTGATCGTGCTCGACTTCCGGCGAAGCTTGCGTCATAAAAGCGTACCCCGCGCCGTTCCGGTTCGCGGTTGAAGCGCACCGGCGGCTCCCGGTTCAGGATACGATTCGTAACTGCGTGGCCCTGCGTCGAGCCGCGGGATTGGGCACGATTCAAGCGCGTGGTGAGAGGTGGGTCGAGCTGAGGGACGAGGCGCTGCGCGTGAAGATGTGCCGGTTGTATGGGTTAGGCGCTGAGGAGTTTGGAGGGCCAAGCCCCTCACCCCAACCCTCGCCCACCCCCGGATAAGGGAGAGGGAGTAAGCAATAGAGGAAGAGGGAGTTAGAAGACTGGTGCTCGGTTGTTAGCTGAAGCGGTGCTTCAGTTGTTCGAGCAACTGCGCAAAGACCTCGTCAGGTTGGGCTGAGGCGTCAATGACGAGGTACCGCTGTGGGTCAGCCTCAGCCTGGGAAAGGAATCCCTGCCGAACGGCCTGCTGGTACTGTGGACCGCGAAGCTCAACTCTGTCGGAAAAAAGTGTCGCCTGCAGGAACGAGGAAGTTGCGGCGCGCTTGGAATCACCCGTTAGTCGCTTGGCTGCGGTCGCACCATCGACATCGAAGATGACCGTCAGGTCGGGCCAGGTCGATCCGACGGCGACGCGCCCCACGTCGAGGATCTCCTGCTGATCCAAGCCGCCGGCCGTTCCTTGATATGCAAGTGTCGAACTGATGAAGCGATCAGCGATCACCAGATCGCCCCGACTCAGGGCGGGACGAATGTAGTGCTCGACGAGTTCGGCCCGACTGGCCATGTACAACATCATCTCGCAGCGCAGGCTCATGTCGGTATTAGCGGGTTCGAGCAGCACGGCCCTGATCTGCTCGCCGATCTTCGTTCCGCCGGGCTCTCTGACTTCGCACACACCGATCCCAGCCCCACGGCAATGGTCGGCGAACCGGGCGAACTGGGTCGTCTTGCCCGACCCGTCCGGGCCATCGAAAACCAGGAACCGACCGGCGAGGCGTGTGATCCAATCGCTCATTGAGGCGACTATGCACTGTGGGGCAAGGATTGACAAGGTCGCACTGTTCCGCGGGCCGGGGATACTCGCGAGTAGGGCCTGCGATCCGCCGGTCACTTGTGAGACGGAGCCTTCAATTACGGCCCTCGCCGGCTATGATTGTGATACATGCGGATCGACCTACGCGATGAGTCCAGGGAACGAATCGGCCGCATCGAGGTTGATCCCTCTCTGCGTCCAACCCGCGTGAGCATCGTGGAAACCGGCCGGGAGGTGTTCCTGGACTGGGACACGGCGGTAGACGACGCCGGCCACTTGCGGCGCTGTGTGGCGTGCGGGTGTCAGGACCTGTACCGCACCAAGGCCTTCCCGCAGGTGACCGGGCTGGTGGTTGTGCTCGCGTTTGCCGGAGCCATTGTCGGCGCACTGGGATTCGCCACGCCGCCGGTTTTGTCCGTGATGATCGGCGTGTTGGCAGCGGATGTCGGGATTCTTCTTTTCGCCCGGAAACGGCTGGTCTGCCATCGGTGCCGTTCGAGTTTCCATGGTCTTCCGATCGCGAAGTACCACCCGGGCTGGGACCGCACGGTGGCAGAACGTCACTCAGCTCACCCGACACCACCATCAGCGCCGCCCGCCCCGGAGGCCCCCCGCGCCCCCCGCGAGCCACCGGTTCGCCCGGCGATGCACGGGCAGCGTTTGGCGTGACCGGCCAATCCACACTGTTGCTGCTCGGAGGCGGAGGTCACGCGGCCGTTGTGGCCGAAGCGGCATCTGCGGCCGGCTGGTCGGTGGCCGGCTTCCTCGACGACGACATGGTCAACGAGCTTCAACCCGTCGGTCTCGTGCGGCTGGGAACGATTGCGGACTTGATGGACGCGCTGGGTGCGCTGGGCCGCGGCGCCGTCGCTCATGCCGCGGTCGGTGATCCTGACTTGCGGCGTCGCTGGCTGGACCGTGCTGGTGATGCAGCCGCCGGGGCCATTGTCCATCCCTCAGCGATCGTTTCACCCTCGGCAACCCTGGGCGAAGGCAGCTTCATCGGCCCGCGCGCGATTGTGAACGCCCGAGCCGTGGTTGAGCGTGGCGCGATTGTCAACAGCGGGGCCATTGTCGAACACGACTGCCACTTGGCGGCGTTTTGTCACGTCGGCCCGGGTGCGGCGCTCGGCGGAGCCGTGATGGTCGGCCCCGGGGCGCTGATCGGCATCAACGCGGCGGTCCTCCCGGGTTTACGCGTGGGGGCTGGAGCCATACTGGGGGCCGGGGCCGTGGCCGTTCGGGACCTCCCGCCTGGGACCACGGCGGTAGGCGTGCCCGCCCGGACGGTTGCCCTGGCCGCTGCTTCGGCCAAAGACGCGATCTAAAAGCGTCGAAAACACTGGTATGCGACGCCTTGACCGGATCAACCTGATTGTCGCGGCCCTACTGCTGACCGGCTGCGACAACCGGGTCAACGTCGCCATCGCGCCGACGCCGGTCAAGATCGTCGCGGAAAAGGTCGGTCGTGGCCGGCCCGTCCAACACGGCGATCTGGCGACGATCAGCTACCGCCTGACGCTTCCCAACGGGAAGGAGCTGCTGCACGACTCGGAGTTCAAGTTCCTCGTCGATACGAAGCAACCCACCGTTATTCAAGGCATTAATGACACGGTCATCGGCATGCGCGTCAGCGGGACAAGGACGATCGACTGCCCACCTCGTCTGCACTGGGGCCGACTCGGATCCGGCGACGGGAAGATTCCGGCCAACACCAACCTGATTATCCGCATCAAGCTTCTGGCGGTCGAGTAGCGCACCAGGCAAGTCGTGACTTTGGCTCGCGGATTGAAACGCCGACTCACGTGATGATGGCCGCCAGCCCCCAGAACACCACGGCGAGCAACAGCGCGGTAAGTCCTGCCGTGGCGGCATCGCGCGGCGTGAGGCGGAAGAAGAACATCGACAACCCTACGAAAATGCCCCCGTGCAAGATCCATTCGGCACTAAGCTCGACGAATCCACCACCCAGATTGACAAACTTCGCCAGCCACATCGTTGCGACGACAGCTACGATGCGCAGCGATCCCAGTCGCCAGTCACCGAAGGTGGTTTCGTTCAGCCGTGAAACAACGAACACGCCCGCCAAACCACACAGTGACCCAAGGACAAGCGTGGCGAGATAGACACCCCACTGCCCAAAGCGCTGGGCGGCGGCGGGGTCTATGGGGAAACCATCGTCCGATTCGAGGTTGAACAGACCATCGGCGCCGGCCAAGTAACCGATCGAAATCAACAGCACGCTGATCCCCGCCAAAATGCCTGGCCCCAGGAAATCGCCTCGCCCGGGTTGGCACAGCGGCTCCGGCGGCTCCTCCTCATCCTCCTCTTGAATCTCCTCCCCCGTTTGGGTCTCCAGGACGCGCAGCGTCTTGAGATCGAATCCGCACCGCAGGCACACGAGCAGATTGCCCTCTCGCATCGTGGCCCCACAGTTCGGGCAAACATCAAGCGCCTTGACCGACGACTTGCTGGGCTCTTCAGTCTCGCTCTTGCCGTTATCCCCATCCGTAGGTTCACGCGAACCGTCGTCGGGTTCCAACTCCAACGGCTCGACGCCCTCACCAGGCTCGACCCGCGCCGACCGCTTGGCCGGATCCTGGCTCTGCGGATCGTCCTCAGCGTGGTCTTCGACCGAGTATGGCTCGGGTTGTTCGTTTTCGTGGTCAGTCATGCTTGGAACACGTAGTCAGACGACGTCGCTGGAATCACCCCATGACGGGTCGACGCACATCTCACGCAAATCGATCCTTATCGTGCAGCATAATAGTTCGTCCCCGGTATTGTATACGGATTCCCAGCCGGATTAGGATCGGCTGAGGAACGTCGTGTTCCCATCAACCAACCTGTGAGGATCAATCGTGCGAAAGTGGATTGTGCTGTTTGTGTTGCTTCCGGCTGGTGTCTCGTTCGCGGACCGGATCGAGCTGATCACCGGCGAGGTGCTGCACGGCGAGATCGTCCAGACCACCGCTGAGTGGTTGGTGCTCGATCACCCGATTCTCGGTCGCCTGGAGATTCCGGCCCAGGCTGTGCGGCGCGTGGACGATCTGCCCCCAGCGCAATCGTCACCGCCGAGCGAGCGTGTTCGCGACACCCCCAAGTCCGAGCCGAACCCTCCTCCTCCGCCGCCGCCCGATCCGGGGCCGCGCTGGCACTCCAAACTCGAGTTCGGCTTCGCCGCCACCGAGGGCAACAGCGAAACCGCCAACCTCATGCTCGCGTTCAACACCGCGATCGATCGAGGCCACGATCGATATGACTTCGACAGCCGATACGCGCTGCGCTCCAGCCGCGGCGACCGCTCCGAGAACAAGTTGACCGCGGGCTTGCTGGCCGAATGGCCGCTGTCTAATCCTCGTTGGAGTTACTTCGCCCAATCCCGCTATGACTTCGACGAGTTCCAATCCTGGGATCACCGCATCACCGGCGGCGGCGGCATGGGCTATCACCTCATCGACATCAACGAGGTTGATCCAGCCGGCAACGCCAGCGATGTGTTCGATGTGCGCATTCGCCTCGGACTCGGGCTCCGCCGAGAGTTCGGCTCGACCAACGAGCGCATTCAACCGGAAGGGATCTTCGGCGGCGATCTGGTGTGGCAACTCAATTCACATCAGCGCCTGGCCGCCGGCACCACCTTCTTCCCCAACCTTGAGGAAACCGGCGAGTTTCGCGTCCTGACCAAAGCCGAGTGGGTCCTTGATCTGGACACCTTGGACGGCCTGAGTCTCAAGCTCGGCTTGGCGCACGAGTTCCAATCCGTCACTGACCCCGGCATCGAGGAAAGCGACCTCTCCGTCTATGGCGCGTTTGTCCTCGCTTTCTAGGTAAAAGGGGACAGGCGGGCGGTTGAACGATGCGCTGTTGCATGTTGTCAGCGGGCGCGGCACGAGCGTTCAGGCGGCGAAGGGGATTGGTGAATCTGACGCGAAGGTTCGCCAGGGGGGCTATGGGCGGGGCCTGACCGCGACAGCGCCCGTCATGCCGGTGTCCACGGCTGCATCATCGGTCTTGCCAGCGCGAGGTCGTCAGCGTCGCATCCGGATCGTTTGTA
>JADFGE010000175.1 GCA_022567855.1 Planctomycetota bacterium
CGCTCATCGACGCCCTCTAAGGCCAACGCGTCCGTGACGACCTGTTCGTCGATTCGACCCGCAGCCCGAACCTGAGCGAAGTCGCGCACCCGCCGAAGCAACCGCAGCGTCACGCGCGGCGTGCCTCGGCTCCGACCGGCGATCGCCGAGAGGGCCGCTTCGCTGACGCCGCCAAGCCCCAACTGATCGACGGCCCGCCGCAGGATCTGTAATAGTTCCTTGTTCGTGTAGAAGCGCAGGTGATGCGAAATGCCGAAGCGATTCCGAAGCGGCCCCGACAGCAGACCGGCGCGTGTCGTTGCCCCGATCAACGTGAACGGCGCCAGCGCGATGCTGATCGTCTTGGCGTGTCGGCCGGAATCGACCATGACATCGATCTTGAACTCCTCCATCGCCGGGTAGATGTACTCCTCGACCGCCGGAGGGAGGCGATGTATCTCGTCGATGAACAGCACGTCCCTCGGTTGCAGTCGACTCAATGTGCCGACCAGGTCGCCGGCTTTGGTGAGGGCCGGGCCGGAGGTCGTGAACGCGCGGGTGTTCATTTCACCGGCGATGATGTGGGCGAGCGTGGTCTTGCCCAGACCGGGCGGGCCGTGCAGGAGGATGTGCTCCATCGGCTCGCCGCGCTGCTGGACCGCCTCGAGGGTGATCGAGATGCGCTCGATCAGGTCCACCTGCCCAACGAAGTCGCCCAGGCAGCGCGGCCGCAGCGTCGAACGCGGGGCATCGTCCTGCGGCGATTGCGATTCGCCCGAGATGATTCGTTGCTTGGCCATTTGTCTGAACAGGACCGCCCTATCACCTCGCGAACCCGCTTTGGCTATCGGCACGGTGTGCTTTGGGACGGCAACCTCGCTGAACAGGCAGCCGTCGTCTGGGCTTGGGCCCCCGCCCGTTCGTGCCTTCGTCCGCCTTGTCCGGCCGGGAATCTGACCCACGGACGGATCCGGCCGGCCCGAGCCGGGCTCACCATCGTTTCCCGTTTAGTTTCTTGCAGGCCTATCGAGGCTCCATTAGACTACGCGCACAGCGTGCGCCCTTTTGAGGCGGGATACTCCGGCGTCGCGAGGCAGTGGCGTCGAGGATGACGCAGCTTGGAGAGAGAAACGATGGTTCGTTGCCCGCGAGGACAACGGCCACCAAAGGAGTAGAGAGATGAAAACAGTAATTGTGACGGTGTCGATGACGCTTGGCGTCTGCTTGGCGACTAGCCGCGCCCAGGCGGACACGCTCTTTGACAGCACCGGCGGCTCGATGTTCACCGGTGCGATCGTCGACGGGACGATCCTTTTCGGCAACGGTTTCCTGCTGGACAACGGGTCTATTTCAGACGGCACTGGGCGAACGGTGAGCGGATCGAACATCGGCCCCGGTTGGACAGTCTTCCAGCCGTTTGAGGTGACCGGCCCGGGCTGGATTGTCACGACGATTGGCGTGGATGGTTGGGGAGTTCTTGATCCGCTGGGGTTGGGCATGCTCGGAACCCTTCTACCGGATTCAGATGGTGATCCTGATGAAGCGAATCCAATCGCGAGCAATACGTTCTTCTTGGCAACGGATCCATACAACTCCAATTGGCAGGACGAAGCGTTTGGCGTGACACTTACGCCAGGAATCTACTGGATGAAATGGGAGGACAACGGTGACCCCGGGCATCATTCTGCGATCTTCAATGCTCCCCAGGGACTCGACTCGTTCTCCCGGAGAGATGACGGGAGTATCGTCCCCTCCGGCCCGACCGCGCTGCGGATCGTCGGAACCGAAGTCCCCGCTCCCGGTGCATTCGGCCTGTTTGCGATTGGGCTCGGCATGGCCCGGCGCAGACGACGCACCGTGTAGGCGTCGAACGCGATCAACGGATCAACGAAGGACTGTCACGGCATAGAACGCCGGCGGCAGTCCTTTTTCTATTCTGTTCGCATTGCTGCCGGGGTTGAATCGGCCCTTGGAGTGTCGTAGGCGGCCTTCCTTCTTGCTTTGCGATAACTCGATCTTTTTTGTTGCATTCAAGGGGCCGTCTGGTCAGAATATGGGCCGACCGCTCGCCTGCGAGAGACGGGTCGGTCAAAGAGAGAAGAGTCGCCAGCGACGATTCGGCCCGATGCGCACCGGCGTTGGCCCGTTCACAACGGCATGGTTTCCTCAAAACGAGGCAAGCGATGTCACGCAAAACGAGATTGAGAGAGGATCAAGAAATGAAGAGAGGTACACTGATTGCGGTCAGCGCGCTCATCGTGTGCTGCGTCGTCGGACATGCCAATGCGGAGATCATCGCGATTAATGAATTCACCGGTCAAAAGAGTGAAGGTTTCGAGACGCAGACGCCGTTCCAATTCGTTCCGTCATATGACGTGTTCGACGGGCAGGGCGTGGTCCAGCAGTTGGGGGCTGGGCAAGGACTTCACATCACGACCGGCTGGGCGTTTTTCAGCACGGTCTTTCCGCACAGCGGGACCTACTTCATGGGCGGTGCCGGCGTGAATGCCGAGTGGGTGTTTGATACGCCGGCGCTGCGATTTGGCGGGTTCTTCGCCACCAACGCCAATCTCCCCGGCGCGATCGCGATTTTCTTCGACGACCTAGGCAGTATGATCGGCCAGGCGGACATCACGGCGCCGCTCGGCGACAACTGGGCTTGGAATGGCTGGGAAACCACCGGCCCGGGGATCAAGAGCGTGCAGATCATCTCCAATAACCAGTACGGCGGCTTCATCATGCACGATGACATGCAATACACCGCTATTCCCGCCCCGGGTGTGTTAGGCTTGTTTGCCATCGGCCTCGGCATGGCCCGCCGCAGACGACGCACCGTGTAGGCGTCAAACGCGATCGATCAACTAATCAACGAAGGACTGTCACGGCATGGAACGCCGGCGGCAGTCCTTTTTCTATTTTGTATGTGGGGGCGCTGTCCTCTTCAGTGATTGGCCCTGCGGCGCCAGATCACATCCGGACATGCGGCACTACCCGCTCGGCTGCGCTGTCCAGCTCGAAGTAATCCCCGCTTTGAAAACCGAACATCGACGCGAGCAGGTTCGTCGGGAACGTCTGCGTGAGCTGGTTCATCTCCCGCACGTTGCCGTTGAAGAACCGCCGGCTGGCGGCGACGCGGTCCTCCGTGTTGGCCAGCTCCTTTTGTAACGCGAGAAAACTCGTGTCGGCCTTGAGTTGCGGATAGTTCTCAACCACCGCAAACAGCTTTCCCATCGCAATCAAAAGCGATGATTCATCGACGGCTTGTGATGCGGCCCTGCCTGTGCTCGCGACGGCCTTATTGCGTAGAGCCGTCACTTCCTCCAGCACCTGCTTCTCGTGCGTGGCGTAGCCCTTGACCGTCTCCACGAGATTGGGAATCAAGTCGTAGCGGCGCTTCAGCTCCACGTCGATATCCGACCAGCTTTCAGCGATGTGCTGGCGCAGCCGAGCCATGCGGTTGTAGTTGACGATCACCCACGACAATGCGACTAGGAAGAGGACGCCGATGATGATAAGTGTGGGCAGCATGGTGCGTGGTCGATCGTAGATCGAGGTACATAACCCCCGGCTTGCCGGGGGTGCCGGGGGTCGGCGACTCACTTTTCCAACTGCGCCGTCACATGGTCCGGCCAGAGGTCGATGAAATCAGCGACCCAACTCAGTGTCGAATTGAATTCCTGTGGTGACCAACGATGACGACCGTCGCTCAAACAGCACCGGCCCAATTCAATATCCACGGTCGGCGAATCGTCGGCCAGAAAAAACTCCATCATCCGGGGATGAAGCACGTCGTAGGCAAACTTCTTGTCCGGGCTCTTGACGTGAAACCGCTTGCTGAACTCGGCGGACTCGAAATCAATGTCGTCAAAACCGAACGCCCCGGCCAACTTGTCGAACATCCCCTCGCGGCGAATCAACAAGTCCGGCACGTTCGCGAACGGCAAATGAAGGATCAGATAACTGAACCGATAGGTGTGCGTCTGCGTCGATTTGCCCGTCGATGTCGTGATCTTGTAGACGAAATCACCCATTTTGGCCGGATAGTTCCGCTCGTCGATCGTCAATTCACCGGTGAGCGTGTTGAACGCACAGCGACCATGACCTCGGCGGAAAATCTCGAAGTGCGCGTACTCATCATCGTGCGAACGATCTTTCGTGGGATCGAATCGCCACCCGAGCTGCGCCGCCAGCGCCGCGAGCTCTTCTCGGCGTTTCTTCTCGGCGAGATAGCCAAAATAGATCACGACGCCGATGATGGCGGCGATGGCGAATGCAATGACAACGTACCACGCTTCCATGACTATTGAATCAGCGCCCGCAGGCGTGCGATGCGATCGTGTAGTGGGGGGTGGGTGCGAAAGGTGCTTGAGAGTTCGTGGCCCTTGCCCTTTAGCGCGTTCTTCAAGGGGTTGACGATGAATAGATGAGCGGTGGCGCGGTTCGCGCCTTTGAGCGGTTCTTTGCACGCGCCGAGTTTTTCCAGCGCACCGATCATGCCTTGGGGGTATCGCGTCAATTCGACAGCACCAGCGTCGGCGAGGAATTCGCGCTGTCGGCTCACGGCGAAGCGAATGAGCATGGCCAACATGGGCGCGATGATGGCCAACACAATCGCGATGACCATGATGATCAAGACAATGGCGCCGCTGCCCTTGGAGCCGCCTCGGGCGCTGCGCCGCCCCGTGCCGTGCCAGCTCCCATACCACATGATGCGCCAAAACGCATCGGAGGCGAAGACGATCAATCCCACCATCGTGGCCATGAGCATGGCAAACCGAATGTCATAATGTCGTATGTGGCTGATCTCGTGCGCCATCACGCCCGCCAATTCATCACGCGAAAGTTTCGCGCGCAGGCCGGTGGTAATCGCGACCGCCCCGTGGGCCGGATCACGGCCGGTGGCGAAGGCGTTCATCGCCGGATCGTTGATGAGATAGACCTGCGGCATTGGCGTGCCGGCGGCGATACTCAACTCCTCGACCACGTTGAACAGTTGCGGATCGTCTTTGTGTTGGATCGGCACCGCCCCGGCGATGCGCAAGATCGCTTTCGAGCCTCCGTAGAAGCTCCAGGTCGAGGCAATAACAGCAACGATGACCGCCACGATGGTGCCGACGATGACCGAGGGCACAAGGCTGGTGATATCACCGCCGCCCCAAACAGCCAGCATCGCGCTGATCGCTGCCCCGAGCAGCACGACCAGCAGACCCATGCCGATCATCAGGAGCATGCTCTTGCGCTTGTTGGCGCGGATGAGATCGTTGAAGGTAACGTCGGCGGGCAGCGCGCGAACGGTGGGCTGATCGGCGTGGATGGCGGAAGATGTTTGGTCCGATCGGTCGGTCAACTGCTTTCTCGCGGTGGTAATACTGATACGGCGTTCGCCCCCGGTGTATTCACCGGGGGCTAAATGGCGCAGGATCGTACGCGATCAGAATGACACCTTCGGTGCTTCACGCTGGGCGGTGTCCTCAAGCTCGAAGTACTCCATCTTGTCGAAGTTGAACCGTCCGGCGATCATGTTGGCGGGGAACACCTCAATGGCCGTGTTGTACTGCACCGCTGAGCGATTGTAGTGCTGGCGTGCGAATCCGATCTTGTTCTCCGTGCTGGCCAACTCTTCTTGAAGCTGCATGAAGTTCTGGTTCGCCTTGAGCTCGGGATAGCGTTCCGACAGGGCGAACAATTGTCGCAGCGCGCCGCTGAGCATGTTCTCCGCCTGGGCCTGACCGGCGATGCCGGATACATCGATCGCCGTTTGGCGGGCCTTGATGACCGACTCGAGTGTTTCGCGTTCATGGGATGCGTAGCCCTTGACCGTCTCCACCAGGTTTGGGATGAGGTTGTAGCGTCGCTTCAATTGCACGTCGATGTCGGACCAGGCGCCGTCCGCCGCGGCCTTTTTCCGCACGAGGCCGTTGTAGAGCCCAATGACGAAGATCGCCGCGACGACCAGGACGCCAAGTATGATGAGCGTAGTAACCATGCGTGTTGCCTCCTCTTGTAGGCGCTTCGGCCCCGCCTCTTGATTCGGTAGCATCTGCGCAGAATCACCATTTTGCAAGCCGATCAGACCTGCGTGTCCGAAATGACCGCGTGAGCGACATGTCAGCGATGAGGAAGATTCGCCTTTGGCGCTAGCCCATAAGGGCGTTCATGACTTGCTGGCGACGGGCATCTCGCCTCGGCGAGTCGCCTATGGAGACTTGCCCGTCTGTAAGAGTGAAGACGACGGGCTGGAAGCCCGTTCCACCAAGCAAGAATGAAGAGCACTCTTTTGATCGGTCAAACAGATCCTAGCCCATAAGGGCGTTCATGACTTGCTGGCGAATGAAATTGATCATCGACATCACGCCGATCGAGGACTGGTTGAGAACCTGGGCCCGGCTCAGGGCTGCGGTCTCCTTGGCGTAATCGG
>JADFGE010000176.1 GCA_022567855.1 Planctomycetota bacterium
CTGAGTAATAAACTCGTTTGCCGCGTTTTTCGGATTCGAGGATGTCAGCCGCCTTGAGTGCCGCCAAGTGGCGCGAGACGACCGAAAGATCGATGGGGTAGCAGCAGGCGATTTCGCTGACGGTGGCGGATCGGCCGAACCCGGCCAGGCGGACCAAAATGGCGATCCGCGTTGGATCGCCCAGGGCCTTGAAGAACTCGGCGGACATGGCCGCATCAAGCTTCTTGCAACATCGACGCGAATCAGCCTTGGATAGTTGCTTGTTTACTTGCGTCATCATGCAAGTATAGATTCCCACCGGTGAAGGTCAAGCCAAAATGCTGGTTTTTCATTGCTCGGGGTTGGCCAGATCAACGACGACCTGCTCCAGACCCTCTACCACCCGGGCCATGCGGTCGTAATCGAGCTTGTCCGGCGTATCGGAGGCCTGGTGATAGTGTGGGTACCGATATGGAGCTGTATCCGTCACCATGATGGCTGGATACCCCTCCTGCCAGAACGCCCAGTGATCGGACCAACCAACGCCGGGCATCGACCCCGGAAGCGCCCCACCCTCGGATGGAAACTTGGCGTGACGGCGAAACGACCCGATCGAGTCGCGCACCAGTTTTCGGGATTTGACGTTGCCCACAAACGTGATGAAGTTGCCGGTCGATGGGTAAAGCAACCCGAGCGGGAATGGGTATTTCTGAGAGCCACGCTCATCGGAGTAGCAACCGATCGTCTCCAGCGACAGCATCGCGACGATGTTCTCGTCGCGCTCTCGGCATCGCTTGGCGTACACCCAACTTCCCATTTCCGACCGTTGGAAGTAAGGCGGCTCTTCATTGACGAAAAAGACGAATCTGAGCGTGCGCGCGGTCTGCCGACCGCCGAACGCGCGCGCCAGAGCAAGTGTCGCCGCCACTCCGCTGGCGTTGTCATTTGCACCGGGACAGAATATGCCGTCAACGAGAACCGAATCGTAATGTCCGCCGATCACGATGATCTGGTCAGCCCGGCTGCTTCCCGAAATCTGAGCCACCAAATTGCAGCACGTCACGCCGTGGACGTCAAAGCACTGCCGCTGAACGTCGTATCCGGCCTCTTGCAGCGAACGTTCGATGAAGTCAGCCGACGCCGCCAGTTCGATTGGTCGCACCACGCCGCGCGGCCCGATCTCGCCGGCCAGCATTTCCACGTCGCGCCGAAGCGCATCACGCAACGCGGCCTGGGCTTCGGTCAACGGCATCAGCGGCCCCGAATAACTCTTGCCCGGCATTCGGATCATGGTGAGGTAGGCCCATAGTAGGAACGCTGCGATCACCAGGAACAGCACAGCCAACCGCTTCGCGCTGCGACGGGTGATCACCGCCATGCCAAGAATCTTATTCGGTATCATCGCCGACACGTAAACGATCTTACGATCCTCGATTAGCGCTCGCGTCGGAGCACCCATGCTCTTTCGATTCAGTCTGTACGGGTTTCTTAAGAATCAGCGCTATTTCGAGCCCTTCCTCGTGCTCGTGCTCGTTGACAAGGGGCTGAGCTTTGCGTCGATCGGCCTCCTGTATGCCGTTCGCGAACTGACGGTCAACTGTTTCGAGATCCCCTCCGGCGCGATTGCTGATTCATGGGGACGGCGAAGCGCAATGATCGTCGCGTTCATCGCATATGTGGCAAGTTTCCTCGTGTTCGGCATGGCGGATCAGTTCCCGCTGCTCGCGGGGGCGATGTTCCTCTTCGGCATCGGCGAAGCGTTTCGCACGGGAACACACAAAGCGATGATCTTCGCCTGGCTTCACCTGCACGGCCGAATTGATGAGCGCACAAAGATATACGGATATACCCGCTCCTGGAGCAAGCTCGGATCCGCCTTCTCGGTCATCGTGGCAACAGCGATCGTGATCGTAAGCAACGGCTACGAATACGTTTTCTATCTCGCGGTCATCCCCTATGTGATCTGCATTATCAACTTTCTTGGATATCCAAGTGAGCTGAATCGCGCATCGGATGATCGGCCGTCAATCCGGGACGTGATGCGGCGCATGGTCGAAACATTTTCCGAGGTACTTCGGCGAAGGAATCTGAGGCGCGTGGTTGTGGAAGGGATGGCCTTCGATGGAACCTTCGGGACCGTAAAGGACTATCTCCAGCCGGTTCTTGCCGCACCCGCGGTCCTCGGCGCCGTGGCGATCATTGCCAATTCGACACTCTCTGTCGCGCAGCAGTCTGCGATCTTCGTTGGCGCTGCCTACCTCGTGTTGCATTTGCTCTCGGCCGTCGCGAGCCGACAGGCACATCACATTCCGGACATGCTGGGTGATGAACAACGAGCATCACGTTTGTATTGGGCGATCGGGGCTGCGCTGTTCTTGGCGATCGCAATCGGAGCATATCGCGAGATCATTTCGATCGTCATCGTCGCGTTTGTGCTGGTGCATGTTCTACAGAATCTGTGGCGGCCGGTGCTTGTAAGTCGCTTAGCCTTGAGCAGTAACGAGTCGCAACGGGCGACGACACTGTCGATCGAAAGCATGGCCAGACGGGTACTGATGATGATCGTGGCGCCGCTTCTGGGTTGGGCAGTGGACGCGGTGACGAAGCACGACATCGGCGGCATGTTCTGGCCTGTCGGCGCCGTGGGAGCAATCATCTTTTTATTCTTCGCAATCACCTACCGTCGATCTCAGTAATGTGGCGCGATTGCCAATGTCGTACGATCAGGGAGCAGCATCACTGTCCACGCCCCGCGTCGTCCTTCTCGGGGCGAGCAACCTCGCGCGCGGTATCTCCACCGTGGCTGGGACCGCGCAGGCGCTGATCGGCTCGCCGCTGGAGTTCTTCATCGCCATGGGCCATGGACGGTCGTACGGCCGAGCCAGTCGTGTCCTTGGCCGAACCCTGCCCGGCATTGACGAATGTGGACTGTGGGATGCGCTCGGCGACGCCGTTGCAACGCAAACGTATGCGCTCATCACCGACATTGGCAACGACATCGTCTACGGCTACGACGTGGAGATGATCGCCGCCTGGATCGAACAGTGTCTGAAGCGTTTGCAAGCACTCGGCGCTCACACGATCATCACTCGACTGCCGGTTGAAAGTATTGAATCACTTTCGACGTTGCGGTATCGCGTGGCGAAGGCAATCTTGTTTCCCGGCCGTCGCCTGTCATTGGACGAAGCGAAACAACGCATCGGCCGTCTCGATACGACAATGCGTGATCTCGCACCGCAGTATGGCGCGACGCTGGTGGACTTGCCCGGCGCGTGGTACGGGATGGACCCGGTACACATCAAGCGGTCACAAACTTCGACGGCTTTTGCGCAGATCATGGCCGGCTGGGTGGCCGGCGACAAAGCAAGTACTCGAGCAACCCCCTCAGTGGGTCGGTGGTTGAAACTGCGGCTGGCCCGGCCGCAGCGGTGGTCGTTGCTGGGCATCCCGCTGGGTTCGGCCCAACCGGTGACACGCCTGGCGGACGGCTCCACCGTCGCTGTATTCTGACGTGGCGGGCAGTTCATGGTGACAATCCGACGAGCGGCGGCTTGACGAGGGCTGGATTGGAGATATTATTCATCTGTTCATCCGGATGGACGGATGGAATCGTTCCGGCTTGGGCGATACGCCTGAAGCCGCCCGGTAGCCCTGCCGATACGCAGTTAGCGGGACAAGCCAAGACTGCTCATCACGCACCACCAATTGGAGATCAACCGTGACCACGCTCGCCTCTGCACAAGGGTCGGCAACGACCTTCACCGATACCGGATTGCCTTTGTTCTCGGACCTTCCCTACAAGGTCGCCGATCTGTCGCCCAAGACCGTCGCATTTGGCCGCAAGGAAATCGAGCTGGCGGAGCACGAGATGCCCGGCCTGATGACGATCCGCAACCGGCATCGCGATCAGAAGCCGTTGGCGGGCGCGAGGATCACCGGCTCGTTGCACATGACGATCCAGACCGCGGTGCTGATCGAGACGCTCATCGATCTCGGCGCGGAGGTTCGCTGGGCGAGCTGCAATATCTTCTCCACCCAAGATCATGCCGCCGCCGCCGTCGTCGTGGGTCCGCCGGCACTTGGCGGTTCGCCCGACGACCCCAAGGGCCCGCCCGTCTTCGCGTGGAAGGGCGAAACCTTGGGCGAGTATTGGTGGTGTACGTTCCAAGCCATGAACTGGGGCGATGGCCACGGGCCGACCATCATCCTTGATGACGGCGGCGATGCGACGTTGCTGGTTCACAAGGGGGTCGAGTTCAACAAGGCCGGCGCCGTTCCTGCACCCCAACCTACCGACAACGAAGAGTTCAGCCTCATCCTCACACTGCTTGCCGATATCCACGCAGCCGATCCTAAATTCTGGGAATCGAGCGCCGGCGAGATCCGAGGCGTCTCCGAGGAGACCACGACCGGCGTGCATCGCCTCTACCAGATGCAGGAGCGCAACGAATTGCTGTTCGCTGCGATCGACGTCAACAACTCCGTCACCAAGAGCAAGTTCGACAACATCTACGGCTGCCGGCACTCGCTCGTGGACGGCCTCATGCGAGCGACGGACGTGATGTTGGCGGGCAAGACCGCCTTGATTTGCGGCTATGGCGACGTGGGGAAAGGCTGCGCTCAATCCCTCGTGGGCCAAAAGTGCCGTGTGCTCGTGACTGAAGTCGATCCCATCTGCGCGTTGCAAGCGGCGATGGATGGTTACGAGGTCGTCCGGCTCGATGATGTGGTCGGCGATATTGACATCTTCATCACCGCCACGGGGAACTACAACATCCTCACTGCTGCTCATATGCAGCGGATGAAGGACAAAGCCATCGTCGGGAACATCGGCCACTTCGATAATGAGATCGATATCGCCGGATTGACCAAGCTCGACGGCATCAAGAAAATCAACATCAAACCACAAGTTGACGAATGGCTCTTTCGCGACGGCCATTCGATCATCGTGCTCGCGGAAGGTCGCCTGCTGAATCTCGGCTGCGCGACGGGGCACCCAAGTTTCGTGATGAGTAACAGCTTCACGAATCAGGTCTTGGCCCAGATCGAGTTGCATTGTAACCATGGGGCCTACGAGAAGAAGGTGTATACGCTGCCGAAGAAGTTGGATGAGGAGGTCGCACGATTGCACCTGGACAAGCTCGGGGTGAAGCTGACGAAGCTGACCAAGGAGCAGGCGGACTACATCGGCGTGCCGGTGGAAGGGCCGTATAAGGCTGAGCACTATCGGTATTAGAAGAAGGCATTAGGGATTAGGGACTAGGGATTAGGGATTAGGGCAGAAGTTGATAGCCGTCCCGATTCCATCGGGACATATCCGCGGTTTTTTCGTTTTGCGCGCACGAGGTTTTTGTTGGCATAGGGATTAGTTTGTGCGCGCCAGCGTGACCGCGCCCCCGGAATTTCTGTTTGGATCGCCGCGACGATGCGAGCATGGAACGACAGCTCCTTTCATAAAGGGAGCTGCGGTGGTCTTTGCGCGCGCTGTGAAGGTACATTCGGGAAGTTGTCTCCCAGAAAGTGGATTTGCAGCTCACTAGGCAGGAAAAATATTTGAGAATTCTGAGTGGAGTGGTGCGATTTAGGACTTGAATATGCGCGCCACCGGAAGAGCAGTGGCATCAAGGCATCCCCAGGCGCACGCAACGCAGAATTGGAATCGAAGGATGGCCGTGCTGGTGTCGTTCTGAGCCGCCCGAGGACTCAACAAATCATCCTGACACCTCTTCCTCCCACGCCTCAAGGTGCCCGAGAATAACATCTCGATCCAGCAGGTAGTGGTAGTAGCACCGTCGCGCCGAGCCTGCGATGTCAATCACGTCGAACGACAGCTGCTCGGAACTCAAGAGCACGGCGTTACTGGTCTCTAGTCCGGGGATGTTGACAATCAGACCTTCACCGCGTTCCTGGATTGAGACACTCGTTTGGCTCCTTTCTTTGCCAAGGACAGAGATGGCGACCCACTCCCCCCGCCAGTTGGCGCTCGTGAGGACCCCACTGATGGAGTCGATTTCTCAGCGGTCTCGCAACGCCTTGGCCCACTTTTCATAGGCTTTCGAAAGCTTGGCAAGACGTTCGGACGACTGCTGCATCACCTGTTGCCACTCTCTGCTAAGAACTTCGTTCGGAAGTTTGCCCGGGAATGTCATGTGTTTCGTCGTTTCCTCCATGACTTGCATGATTTGCGCCATGAAGGAGGGATGCAGATTGAAGGATTTCTGAAACCGGGAGCGACTTGCTTTCCATTGCTCCTCGAACTTCTGGCGGCGATAGAAGTAGGGAGCAACGTCGCGTCGGCCTTCGTCCTGTTTTTCCGGTTCTGAATCGACTTCAAAATCCTTGGCTTTATCCGCCCACACGGAATTTACTTGTGCCCGCATCGCAATGAGCTTCTTGGAGATTTCCGCACAAGCTC
>JADFGE010000177.1 GCA_022567855.1 Planctomycetota bacterium
TCGATCGTCAGCTGCCTCGTCGAGAATCGCTGCCCGCAGTACTGGCAACGATTGGCGTCGCGGGCATAGAGATTGCGGCGGTTGAGCTTCACTTCCTGTTGCGGGAGCCGGTCGTATCCCAGCAGCCGAATGATCTTCGGGACCGCGATCTGAAGGCGCGGGGTGCGTATCCACTCGTGGGCGTCCGGTTCGAACTGCCTTTGCAGCTCCGCGATCTCCGTCCACGACTCGAAATTGTAGTTGACGTAGCGGCCTTCCTCGACCGCGATCACTTCGGCGATCTGCTTGCAGAGCAACGTGAACGCGCGGCGCGCGTTGATGACCCGCACCGCCGTGTAGAGGCGGTTCAGAACCAGCACCTTCTCGTCAAGTACGCCTGTTACGCTTATCCCAACCACGGTTCCCTTCTCCTGCTGAAGGTTCAAACTCGCAGGATGGTAGCCGACGCAGGCCCTGCGAGGCAAACGCTCGCACCAAGGAAGGCGTTATCGGCAGGGCGGTCGCGTGAAGGACCCTCGCACAGCCTCGACTTCCGCTCTCGTTCGGCAGCCGCTGAGATGGTCATCGACCAAACCCATCGCCTGCATAAACGCGTAGATCGTGGTCGGCCCGATGAACGACCAGCCACGCCGCTTGAGGTCTTTGCTCATCGCCACCGACTCGGGTGAGGTGCTCGGAATCGAGTTGGACGTCACGCGGCGCGGTCGGCTCCTTGCCTGCGGCTCGTATTGCCAGACGTAGGCCGCCAACGATCCGAACTCGTCGATCAGCTCGATCGTACGCTTGGCGTTGTTGATGGCCGCTTCGATCTTTCCGCGATGCCGGATGATTCCCTCGTCTCGCAAGAGCCGATCAACGGTGCGGCGGTTGAACCGGGCGACGCGCTCGATGTCGAAGCCCCCAAAGGCTGCGCGGAAGTTCTCGCGCTTACGCAGGATCGTGAGCCAACTCAAGCCCGCTTGGAATCCCTCGAGGCAGAGCTTCTCAAAGAGGCGAGTATCGTCCGTGACGGGGAATCCCCATTCCGTATCGTGATAGTGCTGGTAGAGCGGATCGCCCACACACCACCAGCAGCGGGTGACGCCGTGATCATCAGTGACCAGCGGTTTGGGGGGAGCGGTCATGTCGAGTTCGGCTTGCGCACCATAACGACCCAAATGCGATGCCGGATCATCAACGGCTCGTGTGGAAACTCGTTGCGCAGAAGTTCAGCGAGCGCGGCGTCGAATTGTTCCACCTGCGATTCGCTCATGGAGCCGGAGCCCACGCCGTTGCAGGTACGTATTCGGCCGCGCCACGCTTCATGGGTGAACGGCTGATGATGGTCATAGCAGAATTGCTCGACAAACTGGAAACCGCCTCCGATCAGCGCGTCGATCCGCTGGGGATACAGGCCGTCGAAATCCGCCATGGTCCAATCCGGTTTGTGCTGAAGGATCAGGCGCTCGGTGGCGCGGGCGACGTCGTCGAGCCGCGGGAGGTAGCAGTCTTGCGGCACGATAAGCCATCCGCCTGGTCGTAGCAGTCGGTCGACTTCGCGTAGCACAACTGGCTCGTCAAACCATCCCCAACATTGGCCGGCGGTGACGAGATCGAACTCGCCGGCCGGGAGCGTAGTGTTCTCAGCCGGAGCGACGACGAATGTGCAGCGATCGGCGACGCCGACTTTGGCCGCACGATCTCGTGCCGCATTGATCTGGTTCTGCGAAATATCCACGCCAGTGACCGTCGCCCCGCGCTTCGCCAGTTCGATAGCGACGATACCGGGGCCGGCGCCCAGATCAACCGCGCGTGTACCGTTCAACGAGATGCACGTTTCTACGCGATCGTAGAACGACTCGGGAAAACCCGGACGATATTTCGCGTAGTCCTCGCTGCGCCGACCGAAATCAACGTCGATCATGGCAGTAGGGTAAGCGATACTGGGCGTTGATCGTTGCCCGGGCGCCTAATGCCGGAAGTGCCGGATGCCGGTCAGCAGACAGGTCACGTCGTGCTGGTTACACAAATCCAGCGTTTCCTGATCGCGCTTGGAGCCGCCGGGATGAACAATGCACTTCACGCCGGCGTCGATGAGTAGTTGCGGACCGTCGGTGAACGGGAAGAACGCGTCGGAGGCAGCGATGGTCGCGCCTTGGGCGGTAATTCGATCGCCCGCTTTTTCGATCGCGATTCGACACGCGGTGACTCGATCAACCTGACCGGCGCCGATGCCGAGCAGTTGGCGATCCTTGCCGATCGCAATGGCGTTCGATTTGATGTGTTTCGTTACCGTCCAGACGAAAGCGGCGTGGTCAAGCATCGCCTTGCTTGGCGCGGGGCCGGCAGCGTGCTTCCATTGATCCGGGTCGGCAAAGAGTCTGTCGCGCGTCTGCGCAAGGATTCCGCCTGGAATCGACTTGAGATCCAGCGGTTCACCGGACGGTGCGCTCAATTCACCCACAGCCAGCAAGCGGACATTCTTCCAGCGCTGGGCGAGCGCTTGTTCGGCTTGTTCGTCGAAACCCGGCGCAACGATGACCTCGAGGAACCGTTGCCCGTCACAGATGCGCTGCGCTGCCGCGTGGTCTACACGTTGACTGACGGCCAGGACCCCACCGTACGCGGCAAGGGGGTCTCCCTCATACGCTTGCTCGAATGCCTCGGCCGTAGAGGCGGCGACCGCAGCCCCGCACGGATTAGTGTGCTTGATGATCGCCGCGGCGACGCTATTCGGCTCCAATTGGTTGAGGTCTTGAATCAGTTGCAGTGCTGCCGCCGCGTCGTGCAGGTTGTTGTAACTCAGCGGCTTGCCGTGAAGGATATGCGCGGTTGCTACACTCGATCCGGACGACTCGGCGGATGTGTAGAGCGCCGCACGTTGATGGGGATTCTCACCGTAACGAAGCTCCTGCTTGAGTTGTAAGGCAAGGAGCAGTTGAGCGGGTATTCCGTCAGCTTCGGCCGATGCCATCCACGCGCAGATGGCCGCGTCGTAGTTTGAGGTGTGCTGGAACGCTACAGCCGCAAGCTCGCGCCGCAGCGCAAGCGTGGTCGAACCGTCGTTGTCGCGCAACTCGTTGGCAACACGATCGTATTGGTCGGGTGACGTGACGATGGTCACAAACTCATGGTTCTTCGCCGCCGATCTCACCAGCGCCGGGCCGCCGATGTCGATTTGCTCGATCGCTTCGTTCGTGGTGACACCAGTGCGTTTGATCGTTTCTTCAAACGGATAGAGGTTCACGCAGACCAGATCGATCGGGTTGATGTCGTGCTGCTGCATGGCTTGGAGATGGCTCGGTTCGTCACGCCTGGCCAAGATAGCGCCGTGTATCGCCGGGTGCAGCGTCTTGACGCGGCCGTCCATCATTTCGGGGAAACCGGTGACTTCTTCGACGGGCGTGATCGCCAGGCCGGCCTCGGTGAGCGTCCGGGCGGTGCCGCCGGTGGAGATGAGCTCGACGCCGTGTTGGGAAAGTGATTTCGCGAACTCGACCAGCCCGCGCTTATCGCTGACGGAGATCAACGCTCGGCGGATACGCGACAGGTCGGTCATACGAAGGAGCATAGCCCCACACGGCGGTGTGCGTCATCAGCCGGGGGCGGTGGAGACGAACAGGCAGGCCAAGAGCGCGCAGCGCTGAAGCAAGGGCCTCGTGGGGTGAGGCACGGATTAGCGATCGGCAGATGACCTAGTTGCGCGGGACGAGGCGAACCACCCGGCCATCGTCGCTGGCGGCGAACAGGTCGGTGCTTTGGCGCGTGTTCGTCAAGAGGAACTTGATCCCGGGCAGGTCGAGACTCAACGCCGCGGCCCCCTGGTCGGCGGTGACGAGCTCGAGGCGGCGCTGTTCTTGATCCCAAACCAGCAGGTTGCCTCCGATGCGCGCGACGACGCTGCCGCGCACCTTTGGGGCTTTCCACACGACCACGCCGTCCGGGGCGTTTACGGGTTCGGCCTCAAAGCAAACCAATCCTTCGCTGGGAATCTGTTGATACACCTGATCACCCAGGAGAACCGGCCCATCGGACAGCGGATCTTCGGTGAGGTATCGCCAGGTGTTGCGCCCGGTGTCGAGATCGAACGCCCAAAGGTGCTGGTCCTGTCCGGCCACATAGACCTGTCGTGACCCAGCGGCGGGGGGAGCGGTAACCACGTCCAGCAGTCTCTTGGACCAAATCTGCGCCGCGGAGCCGGCGTCGAGAACCATGATCCGCCCGTCCGATCCCACTACGATAACCGCCCCGTCCACCAGCAGCGGAGCGAGCTGAATTGACTGCGAGACTTGATATCCGCGCCATTGGTGGCCGACCAGATACGAATGCCAACAGAGCTGACCATTGCGGGCGCCGTACAGGAAGAATTGCCCAAAGACGATCGGCTCAGTATTGGCGATTTGGGTGAGGCGCTGCTTGGCGATCTGCGAGCCCGTATCCGAGTCGAGCACGAGCACCACACCGCCGGACGTGATGAACACCCGCTCCATACGGGGCATGAACGTGATCCCGTGGATTTCGTCCAAGGCGTCGGCGACGGGGACGCGCCATAGTTGTTCGCCGTCCTCCCTTCGCAGCCGAGACAGGAAGTTTCGGCCGTCCAGCACGAAGATGGATTCCCCTTGGACGGTGATGGTCTTGAGCCCGGAGTTCGCACTGATCAACGTGCGCCGCTGCCAGTCGATGCGGTAGCCCAGATCGCGCGCCGCCAGCGGTCTGATGAGGTAGTAGTCGTCCGCGACGCGTTGAGCAGACGACCCGCCGAGGGTTGTGGCGGCGACGGTTCGTCCGGCCGTCGGTGCACTGCTGGGCGGCCCGTTGCAGCCCCCGGCCAATACCACGCCGACGCACAATGTGGTGGTTGCCAAGCCCCTCATCCAAAATCCACGGCGGCTGCGGCCCGCGCTCCCACCCGCTCCAGACCGCCTCAGGCCGTGTATGTGGCTGTTCATCCTTCACAGTCTCCCTGGCTTTTTAGCTTCCGAAATCGCCGTTTGACCCATCGGCGGCACGAACCAGCCAGTATCCAGCAGGCCTCGGGCCGCGTCAAGACACTGGCGTGGCAGGGAGCGGTACGTCCGGACCGCCTAGGCTGATGCGATGTTCACTGGGATTGTCCAACAGCTTGGCGTATTAGGCGAAATTCAGACCACCGAGTTCGGGCGGCGCCTGGGCATTGACAGCCGTGGCTGGCCGCATCAGCCGGCCGCCGGCGAGTCAATCGCGGTCAACGGGTGCTGCCTGACGATCACCGCCCCAACCGAGCACCGAGAACCCGCTCGTAGCGATGATCTGCTGCGCTTCGATGTCATCCATCAGACGCTCGGCTTGACCACGCTGGGCGAGCTTGGGGTCGGCGACCCGGTCAATCTCGAGCCGGCGGTCACCGCAACGACGCTCCTCGGGGGGCACGTGGTCCAGGGTCATATCGACGGCGTGGGCGTGGTTGGCGCCGTTGAAACGGTCGGCAGCGATCAGCGTCTGCGCATCGAGCCGCCGCCGGAGTTGATGGAATACATCATCCCCCGGGGTTCGATCGCGGTGGACGGCGTGTCGCTGACGGTCGCCGAGGTAGGCGAGTCGTTCTTCGAGGTCGCGCTGATCCCCACCACGCTCGACTTGACTATCCTCGGTCGTGCCGAGCCAGGCCAACGAGTGAACCTCGAAACCGATTATCTGGTCAAAACAGTCGTACATTGGCTTCGTCGTCAGCGTACTGGGGCGTTGCTCTGACTTGTCGCGCTGGATTGACCGGCGCACGCCAGATCGTAAGCTTGTGGCCGATCGCGTGAGTTTTGATGAATCAATGAGAGAGAGGTACCACAATGACCATTGGCCGAATGTTGTGCGTTTTGTTTGCGCTTGTGATCGCGGCGTGCGGAGCTGTTGGCTGTGAGGACTCACAACCCAGTTCAACGGACACCTCCGATCTTTCACAAAAGACAGCCGAGTATTCCGCTAACATACCGGTTGGAACGTCACTTCTGGGCAAGACACTCTTTGCGCCCGCACTTGATCCTGCTGAACACCGCAAACGCCAAGCTGCCTATAACGAGGCAAGGGTCAAGTTCAACATCGATCCCAGCGAAGAGAACACGATTTGGGTTGGCCGGCGATTGGCCTATCTGGGTAAGTACAACGCTGCGATCCTTGCCTATTTTGACGGCCTTGCGGAATACCCCGACAGTTACAGATTGCTGCGCCATCGCGGACACCGCCTCATTACGGTGCGGCGTTTTGACCGGGCGATACTTGATCTGACCCGAGCTTCCGAGCTGATTGAGGGCGTTCCTGACGAGATCGAACTGGACGGAATGCCCAACGAAAAAGGTATTCCACGTTCCACCACCAATACCAATATCTACTATCACCTTGGCTTGGCCCACTACCTCACAGGC
>JADFGE010000178.1 GCA_022567855.1 Planctomycetota bacterium
CAGCGTTCAATCTGAGCCAGGATCAAACTCTTTAATTGGGTGTGCTATCAAACGCGACCAATTCGGATCACGATGCATTACACATGTTTACCCTGGCCAACCGGCTTCGATCACTCGAAGCCGGACGGTCTCGCTGGTTCCAACAACCAACGCCAGCAGAAGGCAAATCTGCTGGTAGTTTACGAACATCACTACCGTCACCATCATCAATGACAACGGTAAAAGATCGGTCTGGCTGGAGCCAACCGATCTGGCATCACAAGGATGTCCGAAAGCACCAGGTGCTGTGTATTACCCAGCGCTTGCGGGATCCCGGTCCAACGGCACGTTGTGACCGCACCGTAGTTCCGGGCACATCCTCGCGGCGTACCCAACTGTTTACTTTCCAAAGAGCATACGATCCAGGTCTGGAGCAGGAAATTCCCACACCGTAGCCGCAATCGCTCTCGCGATCCGGTGGCGGCATTTTAGCCATCTGTTCGCCTCTGTCAAACTAGGGCATCCGAAGGGCTCGGTACCCGGTCAGCGAGACCCGGACGTGGCTGCGAATTCCCACCCGCGTCGGCACGATCCCGCCGGGCCCGGTCGTCGGAAACGGCCAGGACAGCCGCGATGACGCCGGCCGGGCGAGCTCGCCGCAGAACCCTCGCCGCCCGTTGCATCGAGGCCCCGGTCGTCCGCACATCATCGACGAGCACGATCTGAAGGTCACGAAGGTCCCATCCGCCGGGGCGTCTGCGAAGACGAATACTCCGCCCCCCGCGCCGGAGCCGGTCGGTCTGCGAGAGCCCCACCTGGGGTGTCCCGTTGGCCGCGGCCAACACCCGCAGCAGCGGCGCGCGAAGCTCGACGGCGGTCGCGCCGGCGATCGCCAGGGCATGGTCGATGCCTCGATAGATCCGCCGTTGCCAGGGCATGGGCATCGGCACCACGACGCAACGCGACACGTCCAGGAGCTTTGATTCGATCACGGCCGCGCCCAACTGCCGCCCGAGCAGCTCGGCCATGTCCGACCAACGCTGGTACTTGATTGCAGGTATCCATTGGCACAGAGGATCGACGTATGGACCGAGCCGCACTACTCCAGCGACCGGCGTTGCTTGGTTTCGACACGACCCGCACCCAGTGTCGGTCGCTTCACCGGCGCCCACGCTCGAACCGCAGCGGCGACAATACGCGGCCAGATCATCGCGTCGCCAGTTTGCCTCAGCGATCGCTCTTCCCGCCGGCGGCAAGGACCATCCAAGCCACGTCTGCTGAACCTCGTCAATCCATGCTCCGAGTTTGACCGTGCGTTCACGGAGTAGCAGCGGCACGATCCGAGCGTACCAAGAATGCTATCGCGGTTCGGAGTGGGGAAGAAATGTGGATGAATGATGGGACGCTTCGCGTCACCCGCTAAACGGGGAGACGTCGTGGCGACCTGTTCGCGTGTTTTACAATGCGAGCCGGGGCGTGTCGCCCCGGTTCGCGTGAGGGATGGGTTGGCGGGGCGGCGCGCGACGGGCGGGGCTTGCTGTGCGGGCGCGAACCGGGTTGACACAACCCGGCTCGCTCGGAATGCCACCTGCCTTCTTCGCCTCCCTCGATGCCTTGATGCCTCGATGCCTTGATGCCTTCTGCCATCACCACTCAATGAACGCCAAATACAGGTGCTCACCCGTGTCGGGGTCTTGGCCGAGGTCGATGAGGTCGCGCAGGACGTCGGCCAGCTGGCCATGCATGCGTAACGCTCGCTCATGACGATTTTGGCGTGGTTCGTCAGGTCCGGCACTCGCCTGTAGAATCGGGGGATGCCTGGGGCCGGTGTGGGACAGCCTGTTGGAGTGGAGGGTAGCGGGACGGAGACGCTGCCGTTTGTCGGCCGCAAGGATGAGATCGCGCGCTTTCTGGAGATCCTCGAGGAACCGGCGGGGCAGGCGATCGTGGTGTCCGGTCAGGCGGGGATGGGCAAGACCTGGTTGGTGAACCGGTTGGCGTCGATCGCCGAGGCGCATACGGAGTTTACGTGTCGGACGACTCGGTTCGAGGTGACGCCGGATGATTCGGTGACGTCGACACTGGAGTTGATTCTCTCGCACGCAAAGGACGCGGCGGAGAGCGCTGCGGGGTTCTTCGAAGTTACGGATCGAGGACGCAAGCAACTCAAGGCGCTGATGGGGCTGGTCCCTCAAGGCGACAAGCTGACCGAACTAATTGGAGTACTTGGTAGCGAGGCCAAGGGCCATTTGCGGAACAAGTTCCTTGATGTGCTGCGCGCGTTGTCGAAGCGGATGCCGGCCAATGCGCGGGCGATCTTTGTGATCGACCCCGAGAAGCTGATGCACCCCGAGAGTGCGGATTCGTGGCGGATCATTGTGAAGGGCCTGCCGCCGAAGGTGTTGTTCGTGTTCGCGCAGCGGCCGCAGGATACGCTGGTTTCAGATAACGCTTTTCTGGCGTTACCGAACGTGCATCGGGTTCCGGGGGCGGCGGACGGGCTGTACACGCTCGATGAACCGTCGGTGGATGAGATGGTCGAGTTCGCAGCGCCCCAGATCCGGGCGCCGATGGACGAAGTGCGAGAGGCAGTTGCGCGGTACAAGGGTCATCCGTACGCGGTGGCTGCGGCGCTGGGGCTGATCGCAGATGGGCGACCGCTGGATGAGCTCCCGGTCGACCCGACCGAGGAGCGGATCGCGGCGACACAGTGGGACCAAGTGTGCACGAAGCACGGCGAAGATGCGATCAAGCTGTTCGAGGCGATGGCGGTGCTGGAAGAGGCGGCGCCGCTGGAGACGGTGGATGTAGTGGCGGCGGTGGAGCGGGTTCGCCGCACGCAGCTCCTTGCGGATCGGTTCCTGAAGTCGCTGGTCCGTGAAGAGGGCGATGGCTGGCGAATCTATCACGTCATTCTGGCGGATCACGTGCAGGAGCGGCTTGAGAAGGAGAGCGGAGCGGAGGCATATCACCGGCGGGCGATCGTTCTGTTCCGTGAGTCGCTGCGCGTAAGTCGGGAGAAACAGTCAGCGCCGGATGCGCTGGCCGCGCGACGGTTGACAGTGCATGTTCGGTATGTGGATGGCGATGAGGCGTTCGCACGAACATTCGTGAATGAATGCGGTCAAGCTCTGATGACGCTTGGGCTTCTCGACACATTCATCAACGAGTCATTTCGCATCCTCGATCTGCCTGAGTTGGACCTGGCAATGGAAGCTGCAGTCAGAGGCAACCTCGGGCTGATCCACCGGAGCCGCGGCGAGCTGGATGCAGCCGAAGCCATGCACAGAAAGGCGCTGAAGATTAACGAGAAACTCGGCCGACTCGAAGGCATGGCCGCCGACTATGGCAACCTCGGGCTGATCCACCGGAGACGCGGCGAGTTGGATGAAGCCGAAGCCATGCACAGAAAGGCACTGGAGACCGAGGAGAAACTCGGCCAGCTCGAAGGCATGGCCACGCAATACGGCAACCTCGCTCTGATCCATCAGAGACGCGGCGAGCTGGATCAAGCCGAAGCCATGCACAGAAAGGCGCTGGAGATCAACGAGAAACTCGGCCGCCTCGAAGGCGTGGCCAGGGAGTACGGCAACCTCGGGCTGATTCACCGGGATCGCGGCGAGTTAGATGAAGCCGAAGCCATGCAAAGAAAGGCGCTGCAGATCAACGAGACACTCGGCCGGCTCGAAGGCATGGCCATTCAGTACTCAAACCTCGGGCGGATTTGCAAGGACCGCGGTGATGCTGACGGCGCGCGCGAAAACTGGATCAAGGCTCGGGATTTGTACACGCGGGCTCAGATGCCTCATTTGGCGGAGAAGATGCAGGGGCAGATTGATGGGTTGGGAGAGAGCGAGTGAGGTTTTGCCAATGGGCGCGTGGGATTGGTCGGGGTCGGGATTCGGGCGGCCCAGCAGTGCGGCGGGTTCAGTTGTCGAGTTGCGGAAGGTACTCGCGCTGTGTTTCGGAGAGCGCGAGGTGCAGGTGCATCATAGCGCGGGCGCAAACTTCATCGCGGTCGAACTCGAGGCGCTCTCGCTGTAGTTCGCGTTCGAGCATGGCGCGGCTGGGCATGCCGAAGGAGGAGCGACTCGACTCATCCTCCTGCTCGCGCTGGAGGGCGATACCCTTATCGGATATCTCCATGAAGCGCGAACGGAAGTTCTGTGATATTGCAACAATCTGATTGCGCTGGGCATCGGCGAGGTTGGGAAATCTGAGGATGGAGGCGATGGATTCTTCGATCTCCCGTGAATCGCGGAAGATTTGCGGGTAGGCTTGCTGGTAGTAGGTGAAGCGAAGCGGCACAGCGCTTTGGGTGGGCAGTTGGGTCAGAATCCGGTCCAGATGATCCTCGTTGATGGAAGTCAATCGGCGGCGGTTGGCGAAGAAGCGCTGCGTCTGCTGTCGTTGTTTATCCTTGAGCGCCGCAATGACGCCGGACGATGCTTGACTCTCGGTGGCTCGCTCGGCGGCTTGCCGGATGCGATCCACGGCTTTGGCCAGCTCAAGCCGCTCTTGAAAGACCGGAGCAGCCTCGGATTCATACGAGTCGAGAATTGGTTCGAGTGCGACCAACGCGGACTCGTCCAACTCGGCGTCATAGACGAGGCGAACGAGATCCAGCCCTCCCCGGCTGTCGTTCTGAAACGGCGGATAGGCGCGGGTAACCTCGTGATGGACGGCGCGTCGTCGCAGGAGGCGCAGCCGCTGGACGAGTTTCGACTGCCGATCGTCAGCAGCCATGATGGCGACATCATCAAAGAACCGGTCGTCAGCTTCCTGCAACGCCACGAGCCGTTGTTGGAGCAATCCGTCCTCATCAGGCTCAGGTTCATCCGCCTCGGTCTGATCCTCTGTTGTCAGCGGGGCGTAGAGAATCTCATCGAACTTCTCGCGGTAGTCTTGATACAACAAATCAACAACAGCGGTACTACCTTCACCGATGTTAGAGCGTCTGACGAAACGCTGGAAGTCTCCGGCGCTGATTGGATTGGGCAGGCGCGGATCCTTGACTCGTTGATTGGCATGGGAGGCAACGTCGGAGGCAAGTTCACCATCTCGGGTCACGCGCGGTGGTCGGTCCAACTCTTGAACAAGGACAGGCTGCTCTGCGGGCGCGCCCTTTGCACCAGGCGCCGATTCGTCTGCGAACTGCGCGAACAGCTCAGGTCCGATGAGGGCTTGAAGTGTGGCGTCAGCTCGCTCAAGGAGCGCGGCGCGACGGTCATTGAGGTTACTAGCCTTTTCTTCAAGTGGATCGGGCGCTTCGTCACTGAGGATCGCCATCGTTCGATATTGGCGCGACTTCTCTAAGACGTCGACAAGGTCATCAATAAGCTGATCGTCCTGCCTCATGAACTCATCACGCTCAATACGAATCTGTTCGGCCAGTTCAGCGGCGATCGACTCGAGCTTCGCCGCTTCGATATAACGGCGACGATACGCGCCGGGACTGCTGTACGCAGCGCGGTAGGCGCTCTTGTAGTACCGATCGCGTAGCTCGAAAGTGTTGTCGTCGCTGAGCAGTTTCATCATCCGGCGAGCGGTCTTGAGATTCAGTTTACTGATATCATGGACGGCCTTTTGGAACGGAACACTGGCTTCATCGAACTTCGTCCGAAGCGCTTCCAGGAGCTCTTGGTTCTCACCAAGTTGCATCATCTGCTCGGGCGTCATGTCGCGCAGTCCAAGCTCGTCGATCGTGTCGAGCATATCGGTCGTGGCCGCCCTCAGTACGCCATGCAGCACCTTGGCCCGGCTGAGCAGTGCGCTTTCATAGCCGACAAGTATGGGCTCGACCAGCGCGACCTCGTCGGCTGAGAGTTCGAGCCCTTCGACGAGATCGACGAGATCGGCGCGAGCACCGGGATTGAAATTCCCCCCGATGTTCAGAATCACGGTTCGCAGCGCCTGGATTCGGCGTTGCTTGCGAACGCGCTGCAGCTTCAAGTGCTGCTGGTCGTCGAGGATGGACTCGATCTCATTGAAAAGGGATCGATCGACGGCGGCGATCTTCGACTGAACGTGCTGGAACTCTTGGATCAACTGCTCCAGCTCGACCCGCTCGGGAATTGCAAAGCGACTGCGCATGAAGTTGATGGCGATGTCAAGCAAGTGGTCCTGGAAGGCCTGCATGTCTTTGTCGCGCAACCGGCGGAAGCGGTCGAGATACGCATCGTGCAGCGGCTCGAGCGCGAGGCGCTGATCGACCGAGAGTTCGAGCCGATCGGCGTACTGGATGAGGGTCTTGGTGTTGATCGGATCGGGAAACATCGGCAGCCCCTGGGCGAGGACAGCCGAGGGAAATAGGAACAGCAAAGAGGCGGTGATCGCGACGGCTGCCGTTCGGATTCGATGCCCG
>JADFGE010000179.1 GCA_022567855.1 Planctomycetota bacterium
TTCCAGTCTACCTCAGAAAACGCGCACGGCTCAGGGTCGATCGCTGCCTCTGCAAGCGCACATCGCGACACGCTGGCCAAGCTCTTGGGGATCGTCTTGGATTTCTCGCTGGGCGGGTCGATGATGATGTGCAGTCCTCGTTTTGCCCGCGTGATCGCAACGTACAGCAGCGACAAAGTCTCGCGCACCGTACGCTGACGATGTCGATCAAACATCGATTCCAAGTGCGGCGCGAAGGCGCGAGTCTCTTTCTTGACATAACGACAAATGCGCGTAATGGGCCCGGTCTCGCCGTCGCGCTCGTACACCACCGCCGGGGTCGTCGGACCTGTCACGGACGCTTCCAGATCCGCCAGCACGACGATATCGAACTCGAGCCCCTTCGATTGGTGGATGGTCATCACTTGCACCGGCGCGGGGCGAGTTTCTTCGACGGTCACGCGCTGCACGAATCGCACAAAGTCCGCCGGCCGTAGCGTGCTGCGATCCTCGAATTGCCGGGATAGGTCGACGAGTTGATGGAGTCGCATGAGATCGCGTCGATCGCACGAAGCCGCCAACGCGCCAACCCACGATCCAAGCGTGGCGGTATATCCATCATCAAGCAACTGTCGGCGCACGGTTGCGGCGACATCGCGGCGCTGTTTCGCGCTGTCATATCGGTGCAACTGCACGAGCGTTGCAAGCGGTGATGCGGCGACGTTGAACGCCGCCGTCGTATCGTCCGGATGATCGGCCAGTTGCAATAGATCGAGCACTGTATTGACAGCCGGTGCATCGGTTAACGTTCCACGTCCTCGCCCGCCCACCGCGATGTTGTGACCGCTCGGTCCAAGCTCAAAACGCAGTCTCGCCACCGCTTCATTCTTGCGCGTCAACACCGCAATATCGAGCTGGGGATTGCGCTTGTGCAGCTTCGCGACGAGACCCGCAGCATATCTCAAACGAACGGTTTGTTGGCTGGCATCCTTCTCGGCCCGCGGCGCCACGAGCAGCTCAGCGTACCCCGACAAATCGGTCTTATCAGTCGTGTGTATCTCAAAACCAGCGGACCACTTTTCGACGACCGTCGGATGGTCACTGAGCGCCTCGTTCGTATCCAGTGAGCCGAAGACAGTATTCACCACATTGATAATGACCGGGGCGGATCGATAGCTCTTCTTGAGCGTCTCGTCGCGTATCGCGCTGCGGCCGTCGGGTCCCATCAGGAGCTTGTGTAACTCCTCCAAAACTTCCGGCGCTGCATCACGCCAACCATAAATCGATTGTTTGACGTCGCCGACGCAAAGGAATGTGCGCTCCGGCGGCTCCCAACTCACCATTTCCCGTACGATCGGCTCAAGTCCGCGCCACTGCGAAATGCTCGTATCCTGAAACTCATCGAGCAGCAGGTGATGCAGCGTGGCGTCGAGGCGAAAACAGATCACGTCCATCGTGCCGATGTCATCCGCTCGGCGCATCGCGGTTGTCACGTCGTCGAAGGTCATCGCCCCGGCCCGATGTTTGACCTGCTCGTAGTAAGTATGGAACACACTCAGCAGTTCACGTGACGCCACCGTCTCATCATGAAGTCGGCCGACGAGGACCGCCTTGGCGTGATTCGTGAGTGGTCGATAGAGGCTGACGAGTTGCGGATCGAGTTCTTTCGTGTAGAAAGTTAGTTCGTCGTTGGCGACCTTCGCTGCAATTCCTCCTTTGATGAAGCGGGGCCAATCGTGAGCGCGCGCTTGCAGCAAGTCGGTGTGCCGGGCCTTGTGCAGCCTTTTATCTGTTTCCTGAATCTCGTAGCGTTCAAGCGCTTCAATCGCCTCGACGAGTTTGGGCAGCGCCAACTTGCCTGGTAGTGTCCCCACGCACTCCCACGCTGCATAATCCGCTTCGCGAAACAGGTTGTAGAGCGGGCGAAGCGTGCGGTCGATCGCGGCCATGACGGAACGATCCGAAGCGCCCTGTGTCAACAACCGCAGGAGGTCGACGAGCTTCTGCGGATCACGCTCGTCGAGCATCAGGCGAATCGCCTCGGCTCGTAGGTGCGCGATCTGATCTTCATCGACGATGTCGCTGCCTGGAGGGATACCCAACTCCAAGGCGAACGAGCGCACGATGGAGCCGTTGAAACTGTCGAGCGTACGAACTTGCAATCGGTGCAGGTTGTTGGTGAGTTGAAAAAGCAAGTCGAGCGATTCGTCACTGGTGAGCGTTGACGCCTTGAGTCGCTCGGCGAGCTTTTCACGCGCCTCTTCATTCGCCGCCGCTTCAGCAACGGTGTGCAGCAGTTTCCTTCGTATATCACCAGCGGCAGCGCGCGTGAAGGTTGTCGCAAGGATCGAACTGACCGGGCGATCCTCCCGAAGTAATCGCAAGTAGCGCGTTATGATCTGATACGTCTTGCCTGAACCGGCTGAGGCGAGGATGCGCACATGATCGAGCTGTTCCGTCGTTGTGGTGCTCATGTGTTCTCACCGCCTTGCGCATCGGCGACGAACGCGGTGGTTTGGCAAATCCGCGCAAAGTCGTCGTATGATTTGCCCAGATCATGGTTCATCTCAAAGGCGCCTTGACGGATCTTCGTCAGAACCATCCGGGCCGTCTCAATGGCCTCTTTGAGTTGATCCTTGTTCCATAGGGCTGGTCGCACCTCAACGCCGGCCGGATCCTTCGGCATGGTGAAGTAAGCAAGACTGACGGCGCCGTCGATGCCATGCTGAGCAGCGAGGTGTTGATACAGCGGCAACTGCACGTCAATCCATTCGCCGCCGAAGAAGTTCTTACCGCGATGAGCCTTGTCGGGCGTTTTCGCCGACTCGCTCGTTTTGTAGTCGATGATGCACCACTCGTTGGTCGTTTCGTGTCGGTCGATTCGATCGATCCGCCCGGTGATTCGCATCGGTTCCTCACCGGGAACTTCCAGCACGCTTGAAGATGGCAGTTCATACTCGCATCGCTCGATCTTCCAACCGTCCGCTCGACGCTGAGCTTGATATTCAGCGAATCGCTCCAAGCGCTGGCGAAGCCGCGACACCTGCACCCGCACGGCCGGCATCGGATGCTCGCCATAGCGTTGCGTGACGAGTTTGTGAAGGGTTGACGTGAGGAACGAGGCAATGCGGTCGGCGTCATGAGAATCGGCAATCTCACTTGTCTCGCCGAATATGTGCAACACCTGATGCGCCAAACTGCCGAACTGCGCCGCATCCAATTCAGCCGCGTCGTCGGTTCGCCCGGTGAGTTTCATGAGCCGTTTCAGCGCAAATCGATAGGGGCACAGCAGATATTCCTTGAACCACGTCACCGGTATCGAGTCGGGCACCGCGAGATTCGTCGGCAGATGGGGGGTATCAAAACGAGAGACCTCAGCCGGTGCATCGACGCCGATCGGATGCACCCAAGGCCGCATTTCTGGCGCACCGCACAGTGCCTGAACCCGCCCAGCTAGTTGTGAACGCGGGCAGGCCAGAAGCAGTCGACTTGGCGCTAATGGCTCGTCATCATCAGTGCGGCGATTGAGAATGATGGTCACATCTTCTCGACTGTTCAAGAGCGCCTGGAGAATGTAGGCGTCGCGGGCATAACGGCGCGTGTTGTCGGTCATGCCCAGCGCTCGGCGCAGCGCATCGGGCAGAAACGCATCGGCGGTGAGCGAATGAGGAACGCATCCCTCGGTGAATCCCGTCACGACGAGCGCGGGCGCTGTATCCAGATGAAGCTCCAACCAACCGAGCATTTCGATTTGACCGGGGCGTGGATCCTGCGGGAGTCGTCGCGCCCCAGCCTGTGCCAGCAACAGACGCAGCGCCGTTGATCCGTCGATATCGGGGCACAACTGCGGCGCGGTTGAGGCGAGATCCGCACACACATCACGAAGCACCGAACAGGCTTCAATGAGGGCCGAGTCTGTCCGGTCCTTTGAATCCTTCTCGTTGTTAATGTACACCGTGCCCAGCACCTCCAATGCGCCGTGGCTCCAATGCCGTATTGGGTGCGGCATCGGATCACTCAGCGGCGAGAACAGTTCGTTCACCGCGTTGTATGCGATCGAAAGCTGTTTCTGCTGTGCTGGGGATCCCAGCCATGTGCCGGTGCACTTCCCTTGGAGGTAGTCGCCAAAGTAGTCATCGAGGATGGTCTGCCAGCACTCGATCGCGCTCGCGGTCGCATCATCGTTCGATGATGTCGCGCCGTTTCTCGCCGTAAACCAAGCTTCAAGATCGGGGTGGCGCAGCAGGGCGGCCAGATGCGAGAATCGTCGTTCAGTGAGCCAGTCCGCCCCGGCCTTCCATAATCGAAATGGAGCGCTGCGGCTCAGTGGTTCACCAGCCGGATTATGAAGGATGACACCCGCCCAACGACCCGCCTGGGCGAGCACCGGAACCTGTGATTCATCGCCGAGACCAATCGTGATGTCCTGGGCTGCATACCGGCCGTCATGGGCTGCAATTGCTCGCAGCACAGCTTGGGCCTGATCGGCCGGGCGGTCCGCGATGACGATTTGCTCGTCATCGATATCGATCGTTGTGTGTTCCCAAGCTGAGGGTTGCACGCAGCCAAACTCGTCGAAGTGATCGGCGAGCTCTTGCGGGGCGTGGATCAAAGCCGTGATCGGATCGGCGACAGTGTTCAGCACTGTCCGCTGCGTAGCGTTTAGATCGAGCACGCCGATCAAGACGATGAGCCGGTCGCTCGGCCCAGTGGTGCGTTCGATCGCATCGGCCCGCGCTTGGTGCGGGTCCACTAACCCTGCCTCGGTCAGCGTGGCGCGGTATGCGGCGTGGAGTTTGTGCAACGCACCCCAGCGATCAGCCTCGCCCTCCATGCTCATGGTCAGGGCCTGATCGGCGACGTCAGCGAACGAGAGTTCTTCGCCGGCCAATTCTTCGTGCAAGCGGGCGATCGTTTGAGCCAGGTGGTGCCAATCGAGAAAGGCGCTCTCGTCCGGCGGATGCGGCAACAGCGGGCCAAGCGTTGCCGGCCCAGCGGTCCGCAGCACATTCATCCACGCCAAGACCTGCTCAAAGCCCGTGGCGGTCGGGACTTCACGGTGCGGGGCGAGTACGTCGACCATCTGCCCCGGTGTGTGTATCTGCGGTGGTATGAGCCTGAGTCGTGTAGTTTTACATTGCTCCAGCAGCTCCGCCAGGAGCAGGCGTCCGGCCCGTTGCCCCGGCAACACGCATACGATCTTCCTCAGATCGCACAGCCCCGCCTCGCCATTTCGCACGTGGTCGATCAACCAACGCGCAGCCAGCGGCAGAGCCGGCCCCGACCAGTCCAACCACTCTCGACGAATCGCCTCCACTGGGTCCTCAACCGATCCTCCCGCCGCCCGCCATTACCGCCCGGATTCCCAGCACTGTAGCTGCCCGAGCCCAACCCGGCCCGAGGGCGAGGCCGCTGACCGCACTGCCCGGCCGGTGATACCCCAGTGTCAGCATTCGGGCACGATTTGCGGGTTTGCGCTTGGCCATCGCCGCTGCCTGTGGTATGGTGATCCTGGCCAACGAGCGTGGGAACAACGACGCGCCTTTGGCAAATGACAGGACTGGGCCGCCTGTGGGGGCAGGCCTAGTCCTGCCTTTTTGTTTGCGACACGGACTCGTCGGCGGCCGCTGATCCGCTGATCGTTCGGCACCGCAGCACCACCGCTCCTTCCTCAAAGCGAATCCCTACCAGCCGCACCGTGCGACCGTCGGCGAGCCGCACCGTCGGGTCGATCGCTCGTCCCTGCAACAGCCAGCCCGTTGCCGCTTGCACCTCGGGATTCTCGAGGAACCCGCCTGGCGCCGCCTCGTTCAACCAACCCGCTACGTTTCCCACCGGCTTGCCGGGGATCGTCAGCCGCCCCAGCGAGACGCGATCGACCGTCACCCGCAGTTCGCCCGCCGCAATCGTCAGGATCAGTCGCACCGCCACGAAGCGCCGTCGTTCGTCGCCGTCCAGCTCGATCGCCAGCGTCACCCACCCGGGCTCAGACCGCATCTGTGGTCGGCCGAACCCACCCGGCCAATCGAGCGCTTGGTCGTGCGCCAGCCAGGCCCCCAGTCGCGACGCCAGCCAGGCGTTCACATGACGATCGTGAATTCGGATGGACCATGTCTCGTCATCGGTTCGGACCATGTGCGCCTGTTCGATGAGGCTGTATTCGATCTGCTGGGCTGCCTCGGCCACGCGCGGATCGGAAGCATCCGGCGGCGCCCACCATGTCGGGGCCAACCACGACATTCGCCACACCACGACCGCCGCCGTCGTCAGGAGCACAACTATGGCCAGCGGCATGATCGTTCTGCGTCGTCTTCTTCGTCGCCGCGACATCAGCGCCGGTAAGTCTACGTCAACTCACGGC
>JADFGE010000180.1 GCA_022567855.1 Planctomycetota bacterium
AACGTGTTGCATCGCGTCCTCTTTTGACACGTTGCGGCACCGGTCTTTGATCACCACGACCAGTTCGCCCTCGGCGTCCAGCCTTTCCGTGTCCTTGGGCCGGATGATGGTGTCTCCCGGCCCCACCAGCGAGGTGGTGGTCTTGTAAAAGACCATGGGCTCGGTGGGTCCGGGGCGGTCGTGCAGATGGGTGGAGTAATTCAGCCCGATGGCCAGGATCTTGCCGGGAACGCAGGGGGCCAGCAGCTTAACGTCCGACAGGGGATGGGTGTGGTCGGTGATCTGAAAATCTTCAAATGGGGTGGTGGTCAATTGCTTGACCATATCATCTTCCACCACGCCGTAGCTGATTTGGCCGTGGGCAAGATACCTGGCGAATTTCATGCGTCTCTCCTAGGTCGCGCTGAGGGGCGGTTAATTCCGGCTTAATGCGTGCTCGTGGTTCGGCGCCGGCTTCGTGCTCGATACCTGGCCGCGCACCGGATCAGTGAGACGATCCGTGTTCAAGAGTTGCAAGTAGCGCTATTCCCCCGCAATGCCAACGCACTTGACAGCCTGGCCGAAGCGTGTGCGGTCGCAGGCCAAATCGACCGTGCCATCATGTATTACAGCCGTGCCTTGGTGGTCGATCCGGATTTCCAGAATGCGCGCCAAAGACTGGGCGAGCTCAGAGCCAGCCGATCAAAGCCCGCCCATTGACTCGCGCATAGGGTGGAAAAGGTGGGGCTGGAAGACGCGTCAGGATGATTCCTTTGAGCTGTTGCGCGGAGCGTATTTTCGTTCGCGACGGTGCGATGACGGCGCTGCGTTAGTGAGGAGAGTCCGCGAAAATGGGCCGGTCAGATGTACGTCTAACGGTATGTCGGCTCGAAGGCCGGCATATACCATCGGCGTTGAATTTCAGTCCCCGCGTAGCCGGTCGCGCAGCTTCGCCTGCACCGATTTTGCCTCGGCCTGGCCCCGGCTGAGCTTCATCACCTCGCCCACCAGCCGCCCCAACGCTGCGTCCTTGCCGCGGGAAAAATCATCCGCGGCCTGTGGTTGCGCTTGGATCGCCTGGTCGATCCACTCCTCAAGCTGCCCCTCATCCGACACTTGCATCAAGCCCGCGCGCTCGGCCACGGGCTGCGCATCGTCATCCGTCTCACACAGCAGGGCGAACAGTTCATCGGCCGCCGTTGAGCCGATGGCATTTGAGTCGCGCAGATGGATCAGCTGCGCAACCTGTTGCGGTGCGATCCTCAGCTCATGTACGCCGCACTCGCGCTCGTGAGCGCGCTTCGCCCCGGCATTGAGCAACAACTTGGCGCAGGCTTGACCGGCGTGGACCCTCGTACTATCTGAACTGCTGTCCGCGTGAATCGCCTCTACACATCGTTCATAGAACAAGCAAAGATCGCGCTCATCCGTCAGGGCGGTCGCATCTTCTGCCGACAGGTCGTAGTCCTTCTTGTACCGCGCCCGACGCTGCCTCGGCAACTGGGGAATCCTTGATGCGATCTCCTGCCGCCATTCGTCGCTCACCACCACCGGGATCAGATCAGGATCGGGAAAGTACCGGTAGTCGTGCGATTCCTCTTTCTCACGTTGGAGCACGGTTGTCCGCTTCGCATCGTTCCAGCCACGTGTGCTCTTGAGCCCCGGCCCGTCAACGATCCCATCGGACTTCCACGCCTCGACCTGACGCTGATGCTCGTACTCGATCGCATCGTGTACCGCCCGGAACGAATTCAGATTCTTCACTTCCACGATCGGCGTGGTGTATTCGCGCCCATCGTCCGTCTCGATGATCACGTTCACGTTCGGCTCAAACCGCATGTGACCGCGCTGCATGATCCCTTCGCTAGCGCCCAGAAATCGGCAGATGTTGCGAAGCTCCTTGGCGAAAATCACCGCGTCGGCGGCGCTCGCCAGATCAGGATGAGTCACAATCTCCAGCAAGGGCGTGCCGGCTCGATTCAGATCGACCAGCGAACCGTCGTAGGGCTTGCCCCCGGGTAGCTCATGCCCCAGCTTGCCCGCGTCTTCCTCCAGATGCGCGCGGATGATGCCGACGCGTTTGGTTGTGCCATCGACGCCGGTGAAATGCACCTCGCCGTCGAAGCACAGCGGCAAGTCGTACTGGCTGATTTGATACCCTTTGGGGAGGTCCGGATAGAAGTAGTTTTTGCGATCCCACTTGGTGAATTTAGCGATCGAGCAGTTGATCGCCAGGCCGACGATCATCGCCAGCTCCACCGCCCGTTTGTTCATCACCGGCAGCGCCCCCGGCAGTGCGGCAACGACCGGATCGACCAGCGAGTTGGGCGCAGCGTCGTAGTAATCCGGATGCGCGAGGTTCGGCGATCGGCTGAACATTTTGGACCGCGTCGCCAGCTCGACATGGATCTCCATCCCGATCTTCAGTCGCGTGGAGGTGATGGCAGGTGTCGTCACGTCAGGATGATACCGATCGAAGCAGGGCGCCGTGCGACCAAGGCATCAACGGCGCGTCGCCGACATTCGAGCCATCGCAGTTCGCGCCGAGCACCGGCTATGCTGCGAGCAGTGGCGCCAATTCGTCGCGAGAAGCCGACTCTTGATTCACGTCTGCCAGCGCGCGATTCAATGCGTTGATGGACAGTGTGCCGGATGAGGTGATCTCGATGCCGATTGCCCGGCCATCCGCGGCAAAGTCGATCAGGAGGCCGCCGTCGCGTTTCTCCGTCCGCGCGCTGACATCACCCGCTTCGCGCGGGAGGTACAGGTAAGCCGCGATCGCCTTGCCGTTTCGAAATGTGACTTCCAGATATCGCTGCTTCATAGTGTGTTCTTGGGTGGCACGATCCAAGTAGCGTTCCGGCTGAGAGCTCGCTTGACAGCCTTCGTCTTGTGCCCTGCAACATAGCCGTGGGCCGGTTCAGTCGGATCGTCGCCAAACGTGTCTCGTAGTACGACTTGGTTTTGATCACGAGCCAGACCTGCTGTAATGGAAGCGAGGCTGTACCCAGGGAATGGTTTGAGTAAATCACTGGGGTCTCTGCCCGTATCTTGGACGATGTCCGCTATGAGAATGGACATAGGGCTGCCGTCGCTGGAATTCGTAAAGGCGGCACTTGTCGGGCGCAGTTCGCCTAGATTGTCATCTCGGACCAGATGGCATGGCGCAATGCGACGCCAAAGCGCAGCTTCGTTCCGGATGTTTGGGTCGTTCACATAGGATCGCTCGGGCATCCTGAACGTTACTCGAGTGGAGCCCGTGCGTTCCGCTCGGTCAAGGAGTTGATCGCATCAGTGATCGCGGAGTAATCCGATCCGAGTGATCCTTCCCACTCACGATTAGTCTGCTGATCGCAAAAGAAGACATCGATCGAGCCAGCCGGTTCGATTTCGATCTCCAAGTCGATACCTGCGGTATGCCACTCAAGCTGAACGCCGCCGCAGGAGGTGGGGACAACTGAGGGCAAGGGGGACGTTTTTTGCATTATGGCAAAGAGGAGATCCAGCGCCAACTCGACGGTCAACCGATCGACAGGTGATGCCCCATAGGAATCCCAATCTGCGTTGAGCCAGAGAAGGTCGCAGAGTCTTTCAACGGTAGCAAGAACCCATTCCGGTAAATCTCCCTCGCCTTTTAGCACCAGACCGAAACCTGGCACCCGGCCGCGCAGCTCCCAACCAAATGGCTCGGACGGAACGAGAGTCTGTCGCGTACCGAGTGTGTCGAAGCGTATATCCTGAGTCAGGTCACGCCCCGTTAGAGTTTCTGGCTCGATTAGTTCGTGAGGGATATGAATCGCACTCATTTTCGTCGTTTCCACACTTTATGCATCTCAACAGTCGTGATCGACGCAAAGCCTCGAACTATCCATGACCTACCAATATCGAGGAATTGCATTGCTCCATCTAGTGTCTGGTTACACAGCTTGCCGCGCGCTTGAAGCCGAAGCACTAGGACCGGCTTATTGTCGTCCGATCGATATGCAGGCGTTGCGTCGATGCGCAACCTGCCGTTAGGTTCTCCTACATCATTTGGAATGAGGTATTGAGCAGTAAATCGGGCCTCCTCTAACTCTGCCGGGAACGGGTCGGAGTATTCCCCCGACCACAAAGTTAGCACCTGATCAAGTTCTGCGAAGGTTTGCAACCCCTTCCCAAGATCGACATGGTTTACATATGTTATTTCGCCTATGTTGGGACGAAGAGTACCAACCTGATGCTCTTCCAAGAAGGAGTCGAACTGTCGCAGTTCTTCGAGGAATGAATCCCTGATGCGCTCATAACGAGGATACTCGTCCTCCCCTCCCACTTTCCTCCAGTTATGTGCAAACCGATCCTGCTGAACCTGGATGAGTTCAGTCCCAGTCTCGTTGAGATACCACAAGCGCGGGGTGGGCGGTCTATTGAGCACTTCGAACTGGACCTGAGGTCGAGCAACCTTGTGGTCACCAAACTCCTCAACGATAGGAGCAAGTGGAGGATGCTCCTCTGTCTTGGGGAATCGATCCTTGAAGTTCAGCCAAAGCAGTCCAAGCTGAGTCGAACGCAGGCTCTCCAGGCGGTCAAACTGTACAGCAAGCGCCACCTCCACGATCGGTGGATTGTCGAACTCCGGCAGGTCTGGACGCCCAGCACTCATATGAGGTATCCCGTTTGTGGTATCTGCGTAAGAATAGGCAGCCAGATGCCCGGACCCGATTCTTCGCGGCGGAATATATCGATGGTCGTGCAGCTCACTTGGATCGGAGGACTTGACATGGGATTTGGAGCATGCAAGAACACGCTCTTTGCAAGAGGAAAGTCTATCAGCGGGCCACTAGGAGAGCAACCCTCACCGCCCACTCGGCTCGAAGCTGGCGAGGAGTTTGCCGGCGCGCCAGACGCGCACGGCGCCGTCGGATTCGCTGACGGTGAAGGCGATTGATCTCGTGTTGGCGGTGATTCCGGCGGCGGCGGCGTGACGGGCGCCTAACCCTGATGGCAAACCTTCGCTGATGCCCGCCTTGATGCGCGCCCCAGCCGTCTCGATCACCCCGTTGCCGCGAATGATGAACGCGCCATCAAGCGAGCTGTACTCCTTGACCGTCTCCGTCATCTTGTCATCGAGGATGTTGCGATGCTTTGCGTCGTAACCCTTGAATGGATTGAGGATCATCTGCTCGGATTGGGTGCGCACGTTCTTGACATCGCCGACGACCAACAGCGCGCCGACCCGCCGTCCCTCGCGCCCGTGCTGCCCCAGATCAAGCGCGAGCCCCAGCACGCGATGGAACACCGCGCGCTTGATGTGCTCGTCGATGCTCGGCTGCTCGGTCGTGTCAAACAGCTCGTACTCAGATCCGATCGTCAGGACCACCACCGAATCGATGAGCGAACGAAAGGGACCGGTGAGAAAAATCACGGTATCGCCCAGATCGATGATCCGGTTGGAGAGCGCGATGATGGCGGCGAGCTTGACCTGTCCGAAGCGATTGAGCGTGACGTTGGGCACGCTGAGGGTGATGGGGTTCGACCCGGCCAGCTTCTTGATGCGTTCCAGATCGTGCTCCTCACGGGCGACGAGCACCATCTTTGCCGGCACGGCGTCCAGCTCGGGCAGGGCGTCGATACACGCCACGATCGCCCGGGCATTGCTTACCTGCGCCAGGGTCGCTGCGGATTCCAACAGCAGTTGTGAAACGCGCGTCGGCTCGCTCATCTTGGATACGATAGGCTGGGAAACGTCATAGCCGGACACGCCACCGCGGCGCAGCCGGTCTGTAGTAAAGAATCGGATCGAGCGATGAATGGATCAACTGAAAACCTGCGGTATGAGCCTGGGGTTTGGCTGAGGACGGTCGCGGTGATGGTGGCGGTGATGGTGATCGGCGTCGGGGCGATTATTACCGAGTCGGCTTGGGCGGACGAGCCGCAACTGCGGGCTGAGCGCCTGTACAACGCCACGAACCGTCGGGTGATGATGAGCCTCGAAGCGCCCCACGCAGCGCAGATAAGTCTGGCGCTGATCGACGCTGACGGAGCGCTGATCGCTGAGCCGGTTTCGGTTCGCCCGGGCCGTATCGATTTAGCCGAGCAGTTTCCCGCGCTGTGGGAGATTCGGCGCACGAGCTATCTTCAACTGCTGATCGATAGCGAGCCGGTCGGCTCGGCGCTCGTGCTCCAGCCGATGCTGTCGCGCATGGTTCCGATCACCAGGCAAGGTGCGGTTCGCCCCGGCGGTTCGATTACCACGCGGATCGAAGGTTGGTACGACGAATTGCATCCGCCGCCCCCGCCCCCGCCCCCGGAAGTGCCACCGGATACAAATTCTCCCGAGGGGACAGATAGCGAAGCCGC
>JADFGE010000181.1 GCA_022567855.1 Planctomycetota bacterium
CAAGATTGTGAAGAACGTCACAATCTTGTCCCGAATCCCGACCCCTGGGTAGTCCTATACTCTGATGCCCATAAAACGGTTCATTGTCTTAGAAGTATTCTAAAAAACTTCCCTTGGGATTTCAAGAGCCTGCTTTATCGGGACAAGGCCGGTCATGGGCCCCCGGAGACCGCAGCACCCTGTGCCGGCGGGGCTGGTTTTGCCCCTGGTCGATGGGGTAGATCGGCCAAACCGCCCTTTCTACAGCCAATAATCCTTCGAGTTTTGGCCGTTTGAGGTAGGACGCCTCAGCGGCCAGCCCGGTTCCCGCAATTAGCCCCTATTCGGGGCTACCTGTGGACAGGTCGTAAACCCAGCCCTCGATCGCCCGGTCGATCTCGACCAGCTCACCGGCGTCGAAAAAGAGGGCCAGCTCAAACTGGGCCGTCTCAGGGCTGTCGGAGCCGTGGATCAGGTTGAAGCTGTTGGAGACGCCGAAATCACCCCGGATCGTCCCCGGCTCGGCCTGGGAGCCGAACTTGAACCCCATGAGTTTCCGGCAAATCTCGACGGCGCCCACGCCCCGGACGGCCATCACCAATACCGGCGAGGAGGTCATGAACTGCACCAGCCGTTCGTGGAAGGGTTTGCCCCGGTGGACCTCGTAGTGCCGCTCGGCCAGCTCCCGGCTGATCCGCATCATCTTGCACCCGACGATCTGGAGGCCCTTGTCCTCGAAACGGGACATGATCCGGCCCATGAGGCTGCGTTGCACCGCATCCGGCTTCAAGATGATCAACGTGGTCTGAATTTCAGTTGCCATCGGCGGGTTCCGATCCATGCGCTGGGTGCGGGCGAGGAGCATAGCCCCGGTCCGGCCGGTCAGGCAAACCCAGGCCCGAACTCCAGGGAGCCTCGCTCGCCGATCGCTTGGCCTGCAATGGAGCGCCCCGGCAGCGACATTTGGTTTCTAGCGAGCGCTTCTCCTGCTCGAAGGGAGAGAGAAAGGGATCGACCTCGGGTCGATCTGATTTTCGCGGCGCGGTTCGGTGTGAGCTACGGGCGTGCTCCTCACCCAGGTTCACACCGGGCCGGTCGTATCCGACGCCGACATGCCACCAACCCGCGGCCTGCCAGAGCGCCGGATCCCGACTCCTCCCCGACTGCGACCAAGCCCACAGGCGCCGGCCCATGGGCTTGGTCGGTTTGACGTGACCCGGCTTCTGGCTTGCGCTTGGATGTCCTTGGACTGCACGGAACTGACCACACTCGGCACGACCGGGCGAGACGGAAGCGCTCAGTGAACGTTGGTTGCGCCCGGCCGCCGGCGTCTCACGCAAGATCGCAAAGCCTACGCAGTCGGCGAAATCTGCTCAGCCTCGGTGCGGTTGGGCCGATCATGTATCGTGAGTGGGCGCATGGCATGCCCACGGCCGGCGTATGATCCACGCGGCCAAGGACGGCATCCGATGTCCACGCTGTTGGCTGCACCAACGAAAAAGCCCAGAACGACGATGAGCAAGGCTCGCAAGCCGACGACGTCTCCGCCATCGCGCAAGACGAAGACGCGCAGGTCAAAGGCCACCGCCCAAACCCTGGCCGGCCAACAACGCGAGATTTCCGTCAGCGAGTTCTTCGCCAAGAACCGCCACCTGCTCGGGTTCGACAATCCGCGCAAAGCGCTGCTGACGACGATCAAAGAGGCGGTGGACAACGCGATGGACGCCTGCGAGGAAGGCGGGATCCTGCCCGACATCTTCGTGCAGGTGCTCCAGCTCGGGGAGACAAGGTTCAAGGTGACCGTGCGCGACAACGGCCCCGGGATCGTCAAGCAGCAGATCGAGCACATCTTCGGGAAGCTGCTGTACGGATCGAAGTTCCATCGCCTGAAAATGAGCCGAGGTCAACAAGGCATCGGCATCAGCGCGGCGGGAATGTACGGCTTGATGACGACGGGAAAGCCCGTCTTGATCATCTCCAAACCGTCCAAGAAAAAACCGGCGCACGAGATGCGCATCAAAATGGACACCTCCAAGAACCGCGCGGAGGTCGTCAGCGACGAGGTGCATCAGGAAGACGACAAGCTGTTCCCGCAAGGGACCGGCACGCAAGTTGAGATCGAACTGGAAGGCAAGTACCTCAAGGGTCGCCAATCAATCGATGAATACCTCGAGCAGACGGCGATTGCCAACCCGCACGCGCACATCACCTACGTCACCCCCGGAAATGAAACCCGCACATTCCCACGAAGTGTCGATGAGCTGCCGGACGAGCCGAAGGAAATCAAACCGCATCCCAAGGGCATCGAGCTGGGCACGCTGATCCAGATGCTCGAGCGCACCGAGGCCGCCAAGGTCGGCGCCTTTCTACAGAATGATTTTTGTCGCGTGGGACCGAGCAAGGCCAAGGAGATTTGCCAAACGGCCGGCATGACGAACATGACGTGGGTCAAGAACGTGGGCCATCGTGAAGCCGAAGCCCTGTACAAGGCGATCCAGGAGGTCAAGTTGACGGCGCCGCCGACGGACTGTCTCGTGCCCATCGGGTCCAAGGCGCTGCTGGCGGGCCTGCTCAAGGGCGTGAAGGCGGAGTTTTACACCGCCTCAACGAGACCACCGGCGGTCTATCGCGGCAACCCGTTCCAAATCGAGGTCGGGCTGGCCTTCGGCGGCGAGCTTCCCGCGCAAGAAACGGCGCGCGTCATTCGCTTTGCGAACCGGGTGCCGCTGCTGTATCAGCAGGCCGAGTGCTGCTCGTTCAAAGCCGTCCTGGACGCGAGCTGGAAGAACTACGAATTGAGCCAACCCAAGGGAAGCCTTCCCTTGGGCCCGTTGGTCGTGATGATCCACATGGCCAGCGTTTGGGTGCCGTTCACCAGCGAATCAAAGGAAGCGATCGCTGACTACGACGAGATCCGCAAGGAGATGAAGCTCGCGCTGCAAGAGTGCGGCCGAAAGTTGGGGACCTATCTCCGCCGGCGCAAGCGCATGCAGCGCGAATCGGAACGGCGAAGCATCTTCGAGCGCTACATTAGGGAGGTAGCGAAGTCCTGCGAGAAGATCACGGGCGCCGACGCCAAGAAGCTCTATGAAGCGCTGCTGAGGCAAGCGGAGCGCCGAACCGCTCAGGCCGACCAACAACTCGACGATGAGGGCAGAATCCTCAACGAGACCGCTCGTCTCGCCAAGGATGAGCAGGTCGTGATCGTGCCGGCTCAGCAACCCGACCCGGCAAACAACGGCAATGAGATCGGCGAGTCGCTCTTTGAAAACCCGCCAAAACCCCAGCGACGCAAGACCACCAAACGATCGAGAAAGAAGCCCCGCTCACCGCGCCGCACCGCCAAGCGTAAATAGCGGCCAGCCCCAAGACGCAAGCGGCCCCCATACCCCTTACGAGCGACGATCCATGGCCAAGAAGAGATCGAAGAAAACCCCGACCATGAAGACCCCCAGCCCCCGAACCAGCCCCCGGACCACCCCCGGCAGTTCAGCGACGGTCACCAAAGACCGCGACAAGAAAACGCTGATGAAGATCGACGAACTGGGCGAGGCGATCGTCAAGTCCAGCCTCGCGCAGCGCGATCCTCACGTCGATATCCCGATGCGGACCGTCTCCAACACAAAGTTCAACAAGTCCAAGCGCATCTTGGAGATGGGATCCAACGCGCAGCGGCGGAACCTGTTCAACCTCTCCATGGCCAAGAAATTCATGCAGACGGTCCTGCTCGCGGACGGGTGCAAAGACCTGATCGAGGCGGGCAAGACGCTCAGCCTTCGTGGCATGTACTACAAGAGCCTGCACACCATCGAGGGAACCAACGAAAAAACATTCAACGATCAAAGTGAGTCCGACCCGGTCCTGGAGGACCTCGAAGTCTCACTCGGGGCGCTGCGGGAGGAGCTTCACGTCTACGCGAGAAAGGCCGGAACGATCGCCGGCAACATCACCCTCATCGACTCCGGCGACGAGATCGACTGCCGGCGAATGGGCTCAGGCGGATACTCGATCCCAAGCATCTGCGAGCCCAACATCATCCAATTCAAGAAATGCGAAGCCAAGTTCGTCCTGCATGTCGAGAAAAACACCATCTGGAGCCGGTTCAACGAGGATCGGTTCTGGCAGACGCACAACTGCATCCTGACCGAAGGCGGAGGGCAACCGCCGCGAGGTGTTCGGCGATTGTTGCGCCGACTGCACGAAGAGCTGGGGCTGCCGATCTACTGCCTGCTGGATTGCGATCCCTGGGGGCACTACATCTATAGCGTCATCAAGCAGGGCTCGATCAATCTGGCCTTTGAGAGTCAGCGAATGGCTGTGCCCGATGCGAAGTTCATAGGCATCCGCGCTGAGGACTATGAGCGCTGCGAGCTGAGCGACGATGTGAAGATCACATTGACCGATCGTGATATCACACGAGCTAAGCAAATCGCAGAATACCCGTGGTTCGTGGACAAGAAGCCGTGGCAGCGGGAGATCAAGCGGATGCTGGCCAACGGTTTCAAGATGGAAGTTGAATCGCTCATCACCAAGGACATTTCATACGTCACCGAGACGTATGTCCCGCAGCGGCTGGAGGAGCGCGATTTCTTGGATTGAATCTGCGTTGATGGCCGATACCCTGTTTTCCGTCGCATCGGACCCATGACCGAGACACGCGATCGACGGAGCCCGCCTTCTACGCCCTCGTCACAATCCGGGGATGGAGGCCCCGGTCATGGCGGCTGGTGCTTGTTTAGGGAAAGTGGCATCGCAATCGCAGCCATCGGCGCGTCGTACGGACGAGCCGGGTGTACGCTTGACGCGTGTGTTGGTGGCTGACGACGAACACCTGGTTGCGGCGGGGATCAGCAGCAGCTTGACGGGGCTGGGATATACCGTCGTCGGACCCGCCGGCGACGGGCTCGAAGCCATCGAGTTGTGCCGCCGCGATCCGCCCGACCTGGCGCTGCTGGACGTTCGCATGCCCAACTGCGACGGCCTAGAGGCCGCGGCCGTCCTGTTTCGGGAGTTACACGTCCCGGTGGTCATTCTCTCGGCGTATTCGGACCCCGAGTACGTCTCGACCGCGGCTCAGGCCGGCGTGTTCGGGTTCCTGCTCAAGCCCGCCAGTCAGGATCAGATTCGAGTATGCCTCGAGATCGCCTGGGGAAGATTCCAGGCGCACCTCCGCCAGGACGAAGAGATCGCCGCGCTCAAACGACGATTGGAAGACCGCAAGACGATCGAGCAGGCCAAGTGGCTCGTCGTCAAGCACAAGCAAGTCTCGGAGCCCCAAGCGATGAAACTCCTTCAGAAACAGGCCCGAGACACGCGCCGACCGCTGGTGGACATCGCCCGGTCAATCCTGGAGAACCTGACCCTGCTCGTAGCCGAGTAAAAAGGGGAAAAGGGGACATTCTACTTTTCTGGAAAAGTAGAATGTCCCCTTTTCTCGCGCGGCAGGTGAATCACGAAATCGCTGCCCCGGCCGGGTTCGGAGTGGACCGCCAGCTGACCGCCGTGCTCCTCGATGATTCGCCTCGCCGTGGGCAGACCCAAACCGGTTCCGCCGGCGTGGTGCGAAACGTACGGCCGGAAGATTTCCTGAAGGCGCGCCGGCTCGATGCCCGGGCCCGTGTCGATCACGTGAACGCGCGCTTCGTGGTCGTCCGCTTCGACCCGCAACATCAGCTCGCCGGAGACCGCTTGGGGTTGGTCGTCTCCCGCAGCGCCGGACGCCTGGGCCTTCATCACCTGCGTCGCGTTGATCATCAGGTTCAGCAGCGCTTGCTTGAACAGACTCTCATCGACGCGCACCGGCACCGGCTCGGACGGTAACTGCGTCCGTAACACGATGGCGTTCTGATCACACTGCGGTTGGAAGAAGTCGCACAGCTCGGACACTACCTTCGCCAGGTCATGCGGCTCCGGATCAAGCCTCACCCGCCCGGCGAACTGAAGGAAGTCGGTCAGGATCGTCCGCAGGCGATCGATCTCGCGCGACAGGGCGTCGATCCGGCGCAGAAGCCGATCGCGCTGCTCGGTGGGAAGCTCGGCCTCGCCGATCGCCTCGGCCAGGAGTTGCGCATTGAGTCCGATTGTCGACAGCGGGTTCTTGATCTCGTGCGCGAGCCCGCCGGTCATCGATCCCAGCTCCGCCAGGCGCTCAGCATCTCGGGCGCGTCGCTCCGCAAGGCGCGCACGGTGCTCCGCTCGGCGAAGCATGATGCGCATGAGCGGCGCCATAGCCGCTACGCCAAGGACGAGTCCCAGCAATGTC
>JADFGE010000182.1 GCA_022567855.1 Planctomycetota bacterium
GAAGAGGACCCGAAGGTACAGGAGCGATCTGATGCCGTACTATTCCAAACTCGGCCAACTGCCCGCCAAGCGGCACATCCAATTCCGACGCCCCGACGGAGCGCTGTACTCCGAGGAGGTCTTCGGCACCGAGGGCTTCGTCGGCCCGACCTCCACCCTCTATCACATCCATCCGCCGACACAGGTCACCGGCTGGAAGACGATGTACTCCACCAAACCGCAGTACGTCGAGACCGGCACCATGCGCATGCGGCACCTCAAGACGACACCCATGCAGCCCAAGGGCGACCCCGTCACCGGCCGGGTGATTATGTTCGGCAACGCCGATTGCGAGATGAGCGTCTGCGTGCCCGCGGATCCCATGAACTACCACTACAAGAACGGCATGGGCGACGAGTGCATCTTCATCCATTACGGGTCCGGCGCCGTCTACAGCGCGTTCGGCACGTTGAAGTTCAGACGCAAGGATTACATCATCATCCCCAAGGGCACGATCTACAAGATCGAGTTCGACAAGCCCAAGGCTGATGAGCCCAACCCAAGATTCCTCGTAATTGAAACGGCCAACAGCTCGCATATTCTCCCGCCCCCACGCTACCTCTCGAAGAAGACGTCGCAGTTTCTGGAGCATGCTCCGTATTGCGAACGCGATTTGCGGCCGCCCGAGCTTCCGCTGACGTACGACGAAGCGGGCGATTTTGAAGTGCGCATCAAGGCGCTGGATTCTGTGCATAGTTACATCTACGACTACCATCCGTTGGACATCGTCGGGTGGGACGGCTGCTATTACCCGTATCTATTCAACATCGACGACTTCAGCCCGATCGTGGGCAAGCATCACATGCCGCCGCCCACGCATCAGACCTTCGAGGCGCACAACTTCGTGATCTGCTCGTTCTGTCCCCGCGCGCTTGATTTTCACCCTGAGGCGATCCCGATTCCGTATAACCACTCGAACATCGACTCCGACGAGGTTTTGTACTACGTCGAGGGCAACTACGCGGCCCGCAAGGGGATCGAGATCGGGTCGATGACGCTGCATCCGCAGGGGATTCCGCACGGGCCCCATCCGGGAACGGTTGAAGCATCGCTCGGGAAAACGCGGACTGACGAGCTGGCGGTGATGTGCGATACCTTCCGCCCGCTGTTTCCCACCAAGGCTGCGCTCGATCTTGACGATAAAGCCTACCCCGAGAGTTGGAAGGGCGAGCACTTCCCAAGACTGATCGGAGCGCATCATCCCAACGGCGAAGCGAAACAAGCAGCCGATGAGAGCCGAATGAGTGAACCGGCCGCGGATACCTGTGGTTGAGAAAGGCCCATGATGCGAGACAGCGGGTGCTTCAAACGGTTTCAGATGCGACGAACGACGATCGTGGGACGGATCGCGCTGGTGATGACCGTCTGCGCATCGCTCCTGGCCGGCTGCGGTGATGGTTCCTCATCCGGCGAAGGCGCCTCCGCGTCCACGCCTTCGCCTGCGGTCCGGAAGGTCCAACCATATACCAGTGTCAACGCGAGCAACCTGGCGCAGGCGCCGCGCTCCCAGGCCGCGAAAAACACACGAGGATGGCCGCCCGTCGAGTTCGAGCCGGCCAACCTGAATTTCGGCATCGTGCCGCCCCACACTATCGGCAAAGGGACCGCGAAGATATGGAACGTCGGTGACCAACCACTGCGGATCGTCAAATCCATCACGAGTTGCGGCTGCACGTCCACGGAGAATCTCGCCGGCCGAGTGATCCCACCAGGTGGGTTCATCGAATTCGCCACCGAGATGGAAATGAAGACCGGACTCGGCACGAAGAAGGAGAAGGTTACCCTCTTCTTCGAGGGCTATGGTGGGACACAAGTCATCTTCTTCTACAACGCCGAAGTCGCCCGGCCGGTCCGCGTCATGCCGCCGTACGTTGACGCTGTCAACCAAGGCCGGACCGGCACTGTAGAAGTGAGCTCACTCGATAATAAGCCGTTTCGGATTCTCAGAGCGCACGGCTTGGCGCCGCAGTTCGTCGGCTTTGATCCTGCAACTGACGAGCCCCGAACCCAATACACCCTCAAGTGGGACATGAGTCAATTCGACGGGCAGCGTGTGCCGTGGTTCTGGGTTATCGAAACGGATCACCCCGAAGCGCCGATTGTCGATGTGCGTGTTCGACATGACTCCACGCGGCCCATTCCTCCCGACGGCCGACCCTGGCAGCCCAAGGACCAGCGCGTCCTGATCGATCTCGTGCGCAACGGCGAATCGGTCGAGATCATCACGAAACACGAATACGCGGGCAACCGCACGCCGATGCCGCAGACCGCGCGCGTGCAGAGCCTTTCCGCGATCCTTGATGTTGAGCTGGTCGGCATTGAGCAAAAGGGACAACTACTGGAGTTCCGCGTGCGCGTCACGCCCAAGAACGCCCCGCTCGGCCTGCTGTATGAGCACATCAGCGTGGGGTCGGCCGGGTACACGGTGCCGTTGCGGATCATCGGCCGAGTCATCGAGTAGCGCGAGTTGATCATGTCTTTGCGAATCGCTGCCATCCCGTTCCTCTTTGTGCTGCTCGTTGCCGCCGGCGCGATTGGTCAAGATGACAAGGAAGCGGACGCCCACAAGAAGATTCCCAAAGAAGAGGTCGTTATCGGGGAAGAGACTTTCGAGCTGGAGGTTGCCGCCGATGCGAAGTTGCGCGCTCAGGGTTTGATGAATCGCGAGGAGATCGATGATGATGGCGGAATGATTTTCATTTACAAACGTGCCCAGCCTCGAAGCTTTTGGATGAAGAACTGCCTGGTCGATATTGACATGTTGTATCTGGACGGCCGTGGGCGCATCGTTTCGATGCACAAGATGAAGAAAGAGCCGCCGCGCGGTGAGAACGAGAGCGCCTTCGACTATGAACGCCGTTTGAAGCGCTACTCCAGCCGGCGACCGGCGCAGTTTATTATCGAACTGCAAGCCGGCTCGATTGATCGGCTCAAGCCGAAGGTCGGCGAAACGATCGAGCTTGATCGACCCAAGCTCCGCCAGATCGTGGTGCGCGAAGAGCGCGCCGAACGCCAAGGGCGATCCTGACACGCAGTTATGGTACTTCGACGCGGGCATGACGCTAGCCGCAGGTGGTAACCCACGGATCCTACGATCCTGCGTGGGTAACCTGTCCCAACAGATGAATAGCGAGACACGCGCGGCGCCGATGCGACTGCTATGCTATTGAGCTCTGATCCACCCTCGGAAGTACGGGATCGCGATGAGTCGAACAACACAACCCAGTCCCTTCTATCGCCCACGGAACATCGCCCTTGCGCTGCTTCTCGCATTCGTCACTTGGATTTCCTACCTCGTCTATTGGGCGGTCACCGTTCAGCCGAATCCATCGACGGACTACGCCAAGAAGCTGGAGGAGTTGAGCGCCGCCAGTCAACCGCTCGGCGAAAACGCCTGGCCGATGTTGATGGAAGCAGCACGGATTCTGCAGGAGGTCGAAACGGAACTGTCAAACCGGGATGACGATTTCGATCCGTTCGACTTCGAGCCGATCTATTTGGCTGACACGTCCCTTGAAGTGCTGACCAATCTACGGCACACAATCGCTGAGCTACGAGCTGCCGGTGCGTTTGATCAACTCGCGCTTGCAGCGCAGCGACCCAATGCGGTGCGTCTACATTCGTACCCGCCGGACGAATCGCTCATCTTCCAGACGATCCCGGATGTTGCGCAGCTTCGCAGGTTGGCTCGAGCGCGGATCGCATCGATGTACCAGGCGCTGGCCCAAGGCGATGCCGACGAAGCCGTCGCCGCGCTCGATCAAACGCTCTACGTTGCTCAGGTCTATACACACCAAAGCTTGATCATTGAACAGCTCGTAGGGCGGGCCATTGCGGCCGCGGCGGCTGGTCGGCTGCGTCAAGCGCTCATGCACCATCAACTCGATGCGACAACCTACGCGCAATTGCTCAAGACATTCCAGCAACGTCTGCCCTTGGGACCAACCAAGATTGCGCTTCAGGGTGAACGGCTGATTATGCTCGACATGATTCAACACGTGTACAGCGACGATGGAGCCGGCGGGGGACGACTACTCCTGGCCGAGATTGGCGACATGGTGCAGATGACCGGAGCGGGCAGCTTTACAAGCCGGCCCAGAGGGGAAGCGCTCGCACTTGTCAATCTCGGCGGCTTCTTCTACGCGAACCGAACCGAGATCACCGAGACGGCCAACGATTTCTTCGATCAAATGATTCGCCGATCAAGGCTCTCGCGCGCGGATCGGCGTGCTGATCCGTTTGATGAAAACGCGGTCCTAGAGGCGTTAGATTGGCGGTACATGCCGCTGAATATGTTGATGCCCGCGCTCGGCCGGGCCATTGATGCGCGCGACGCAATCGATTGCGATCTTGCTGGAACGATCATCATGCTTGCGTTAGAGCAGTATCGCGCTCAGACGGGGCAGTACCCTGATTCGCTTGAAGAGCTTGCGCCGGCAATCCTTGAGGAGATCCCGTCGGATCCGTTCTCTGTAGATGGATTCGTCTATCGCAAACTTGCCGACGAGCCGCTGGGCAAGGGGTACGTGCTTTACAGCATCGGCGCGGATGGCGTCGATAACAACGGCGCAACAGACTCGATCGAGACAAGGAACGCGTTCTCCGATCGCCACGGGTTCGGCCTTGACTTCGTGCTCAATGCGCCGGGATCAGAGAAGTAAGGATGAGGGATACGAAGCAGCGCAAACGCTGGTACCGCCCGCGGAATGTGTTCCCGCCGGTCCTAGCCGTCATTCTTACCATTGTCGGCTGGCTGACGTACGTCGTGTACTGGGCGCTTACGGTGCAACCGAATCCATCGGTCGACTACGCCAAACAAATGCAGGCGTTGAGTATCGACAATCAACCCAAAGGCAATAATGGCTGGCCGTTGTTGATGCAAGCTTTATCACTCGTGCGCGAAATTGAAGAACCACTTTCGAGAGAGGAAGAGTCAAGCCATCGTCTTGACTATCTAGACTTCGATACCATTTATGAACCAAACGCCGACGAGAATGAAATAGTCAAACTCAACAGGGCTCTTAAGACTCTGGAATCCGAAGGTGTCTTTGATCTCCTTGCACAGGCTGCGGAGTGCATGAACGCGGTAGGACCGCCAAGGCGATCAGAAACGGGTCCACTACTCACCGTTCTACTGCCGGAGCTTCGCGGCCTGCGTTTGTTGGCCTATCCGCGTATTGCTTCGATGCACTTTGCTATTGCCGAAGGCAATAATGACGAGGCTATCAAAGCGCTTGATGAGACTCTGTATATCGCTAGATCGCTGACGTATCAACCCATACTTGTCGAACAAAGTGTAGGCCAGGAGATAGCCCTTAAAGCGTGTGAGCGACTTCGCAATGCTGTCACAAAGCGAGATATTGATCAGCCAACACTCTCTCGCTTGCTAGCATCTTGTCGCCGCCTGCTCCCACTGGCTCCTCTCACGATTGGTATCGAATCCGAAAGATTGCTCTTCCATGACACGATTCAATACCTCTACAGTGACAATGGTCGTGGAAACGGCAGACTGCTGTTCTCGCAACTCGACGACGTGGGGATCATGAATATCGGCGATATCTCGGATATGTCTTGGTCTCCTTTCGGCGGACGAGAGTCATTTCCTGCAATCGCCAACGTGGCAGGATTCGCGTTTGCTGATCGAAAAGAGACTGCTGGAGTAATTGATCGCTATTTCGATGCATTTATTCGTCAGGCCACAATGTCACGAGAACAGCGATTGGCCGATCCGTTTGATGATAGTGAATTCAGGCAACTGAATTGGCGACACCCTATACCCAAACTTCTGCTTCCCGCTATAGCAAAAGCTATAGACGAACGGGATGGCGTGGAGTGTCAGATTGCAGGAACCATCCTGATGCTCTCCATCGAACAATATCGCGCGGGCTCCGGTCACTATCCCGGTTCTTTGACCGATCTCATCCCGGCCATCCTCGATGAGCTTCCGCGTGACCCATATTCTGCGGAAGGTTTCATCTATCGCAAAGTATCAGAGAACCTGGAATCCGCGGGGTATTTCCTCTACAGCGTTGGCGCTGATGGCGTTGACAACGACGGCACGATGAGCGCCGACAACCCGAGCGATGCTTTTTCCGCCGACGCTAACGACGGGCTCGACTACGTCTTCAACAAACCCCGACCGGATGAGCGGTAACACCATTACCATGAGCGCGAAATGAAACA
>JADFGE010000183.1 GCA_022567855.1 Planctomycetota bacterium
GCTCAAGCGCATCGTACTCGCCGTGGTAGGTCAACCGCGCCACCGCTCATCTGTTCATTGTCAATCCCGTGAAGAGCGCACTGGCTGAAGGGTAAAGGGCACGAGCGTTCAAGTGCGTTTCGCACCCCCCCCCCACTGCGCGACCGCATCGCCCGGCTGCGGGCGCTGATCGAGTAAGCGATGGACCCGTTGCTGCGTTGCGTTTTGTCGGGGCTGCGCCGCTACTCCCAGTCACTACGATCAATGGGTTTCGGCTTGGGGAGAAGCGTCCGCTGCTGTGGTGGCAGCAGCGCCCAGAGCTTCTCCACGAGCCGTTCCTCGAGATCGTAGCGCCAATGCATCATCCGGTAGTACTTTGCCCTGGCCGCCTTACGCGTGGAGGCCGAATCAAGATTGAGACGAGCGTCCACCCATTTGTCGCTTGCGTTGATGAGTCGGCGATTAAGCGACCTAGCTTCGGATTCATACCACGCACGGACGGTCCCGACGGCCTCCTGCTGCTCTTGGGAGAGGCTCTCCAGCGCTTCGACTCGGAGCAGGAACTTCAAACCCGGCTTGTAGGTTGCAGCGAAGAATGCAGTGTTGTGCTGGTACAGATCGAGAAACTCGGCGACCTGCTGAGGAGCCAAAGTGGCGGCAATGAGCTTCCAATAGCGATGATTGATGTCTCGAATATCCCGATGGGTGATCGCTTTCTTCTTGCGTTCGGCTCGATCCTTCGTCTTCCAATCCGGATCGGGATGAGGCCCAAGCCAGACGCGATGCCCGTCGGTTTCAGTGCGCAAAAGCTCTCCCTTCCAATTATTGCGGGCCCGGGTGATCTGGCATTCGCGCCTCCGAACCACGGCGTTGTCCAGCGCTCGGCTATATGAGGTAAGAAGTTGCGACAAGAGCTCCGGCTCGACCACGTCGTTGTCACCCAGCTCCATTTCTTCAACGATCGCGATCACGTCGATGCGCTCTTGACGGTATCTCCAGCCGACCGGCAACCACCATCGCCGATGCAGTCGCTGGACAAAGAACTTCCACGCGGGCAATTGCTCTTCGGTGAGGATGGCCTTGAACTGATCCAGAATCCGCTGCTCCACCTCTACTTGGCGAGCAAAATACGAGATCGCCTCATCCCCAGCCTTGCGTTTGAGCTCATACCAGCGCAGTGTGCCTAGCTCTTCGTTCTTATAGGCCGCCGCCATCGCTTCGTGTCGTGGCTTGCTCTCTTTAACAAAGGCTTTGAAGCGAGCGTTGTGAGCACCGAGCAGGCGTTGAGCGGCCGCCGCCTGCTCCTCGGTCAGTGTACAGTCGTCAATGAACCGCTCCAGCACCCAACGTGTGATTCCGGTCCGCCAGAGGGGTTCAGCTTCGTAACTCAACTGGGCTGGGACTGGTGCGGGCCACACCCAGGGACTGAGCACAATGAGCAGGAAAAGGAGGCGGCTGCACAGAGATTGAATTAGCGGTACCGATCGTCTGTGATTGTCGACCGTGCTCATAATCGCGATTCCATCTTTACATTACGCCTTGAGAACAGCCACGGCTACTTCCCAGGATCAAGAGGCTGAACGCTCGCGTCTCGTGCCCTTGCCATTTGACCGCCGTGATCGGATTGCAAATGCGGCCACGCCGCCCACATCAGGATCACCAGCAGGAATAAGTTGCGAACGATCGCCACCAGCGGCCCTCCGCTCGTCAACGCCTCGATCGGACCCGCAAAGCAACTGCACGTCGCGCCCGGATCAACCCGCTGAAGAACCAACAGGAAGCCGATGAACAACACCAGCAGGAGCGCGCTTACCGCGTATACCAAGCGAGACCTGGCGAACAGTAATAACCCAACCCCAGAGGCGATATCGAGCCCCGGAAGCATCCATAAGGTGTAGTCAGCTATTTCACTGCGAATACCGACCGATTCGATGACCCGAACAGCCGGCAAAGGATCAAGTAGCTTCCCCCAGCCGGCGGTAACGAAAGTAAGCCCCACGATGACAGAGCCGCCCCGCCGGCCGGAGACTCGCAGGTACCAGCGCTGAGGTTCAGAGGGGTGACTTGTTCATGAGCCTGACGGACACCGGCGATTGTCGTCCGCGCGCCGGCGAACTGGATGCCCAGGGAAAAATATGGTCAAGAGGAGAAGCCAATGGCCAACCCTAGCAAGAGAGGCCCCATAGTGACCAATGCGAAGAGCATCGCGCCAACAACGACAAGAGTGGCGGTCCCAAATGTCGCCGAGGGGATCGGAGCGCTCAAGTCCCCGCACTCCGGACACGGCACGCTGCAATCCCGTCCTTGCTTGGGATATCCGCAGGCGCCGCAGGCGACATCACTGAGGCAGTTGCGCACAGCCAGCCGACTCACTTGACGATCAACCCACCACACACTTGTGAGTAGGGCGAGGATCGCCATTCCCGTGTACACAAGCAACCGCCCCATGATCCCCACGCCGTCTGCCAGCGTAGGGTGCACCATGATATTGTTGACCACTTGGAAATTCATCCTAGACAGATGATAGTCAACGATGTTCCACATCCGCCATGAGAACGATGCGATCGGGAAAAACAGAACGGTGGTCAGCGCCGCAGCGCGGAGAGACCCCGAACGCGCCGCCGATCGAAGTGACGAGATGATGGGGAGGCGATCTCCAGGCCCCGCCCCGCCCAGATTCCTTGCGGCACCGAAATGAAAGGCCACCGCGTATGCGACTACAGCGACCATCAGGATAAACAGGCACGCGCCGACCGGCTCCCCAGGCAGATTATTGCTGATGAGCTGATCGTACAACAACCCATACGAAAGTCTGGCTCCTGTCGGCTGGCGCGAAAAGCTATCGGGAGGTAGTAGGCGAGCCACTGCCAGAGCGAGCGCACTGATATGATCCTTTAGCGCAGTCAGTACCGGAAGGCGCATGAAAACTCCTACCAGCAGTGATGAGCTGAGCAGGAGAAGAATATCTATACCAGTTCTCTTGGCCGAATGATGCATAGTGCAACGTCTATTCACGTCAGAACGGCATGAACCACATCGGCTGGGGCATGCGGCGGGGTCGGCGGGGGCGACGCAGTCTGCGGATGCCACCCAGATGCCAATGGTACTGACCGTTGCTGCGTTCGCAACCGGTGATGATGGCCGTTCCCACGATGAAACCCGTCGGCACCCCCGGATCGCCCGGCTCGCAGCCCAGCTCAGCGAACCCGGCTGTATCCCCCGGCGTGCGCGCTGCATAGATATAGAACCGCTCACCAATGATCCGCGTCGGCCGACTGCGATACTCGATCTTCTTGATCCCCCGCAGGATCAGCTCGGCATAGGGTTGGCGGATGGAAAGTGCTCGCATAACACTTTCATCGGCATGCTCTGGCGGTGCGTGAAGTGCGGGCATGATTTGCGTGGCGATCGGTATCACGGCTGCCCCGAATGCGGCTGGCAACGAGAAGCTGAGGCGTAGAATGTTGCCGTGAAACGCCATCTTACCAAGCTCGTCGTCTTCCTCCTCCTCGGTGCGATCGTGAACGTCGCCGTGGCGTGGGTCATTGGTGTCGCGCCAGCCGATTACTCTCGCCCGGTCGGCTTCGTCGAGCCAGCATCTGATCGACCTTCGCGGCTGGCCAATCAGATGGCGATGCTTGCTGGCACAACGACTTCGAAGCGATACGAATTCTCCAATCGATTCCGTGCTACATATGGTGTGCAAAGTGTTCCTGATCTGGATGCTGTAATCCCTTATTGGGCGGCGCAATACCTCAGTGAGGAGGACTTGAATCGCAGCAGAGACGCGGCATACCTCGTCACTGCCCGAGCAACCGGGTGGCCCGCGCTTTCCATGTCCGGGGGTATGCGCTTGAATCTATCGGGCATCACGATTGAGCAATCCGATTGGGCCATTCTTCTTCCTCCACCCAAACCCTCGAGAGTGGATCAATCACGGATCGTACCGCTTCGCCCCATCTGGCCCGGCTTCGCGATCAACACACTGTTCTACGCCGCAATCCTGTGGCTGCTGACACTTGGTCCGTTCACTGCACGCCGAATGATCCGCCGCAAGCGCGGCCACTGCATCAAATGCGGCTACGACCTGCGCGGACATTCCGGGGGCACTTCCGGGGGCGGTTGTCCCGAATGCGGCTGGCGACGGGAAGATGTGGCGTAGAATGTTGCCGTGAAACGCCGCCTTACCAAGCTCGTCGTAGTCCTGCTCCTCGGCGCGATCGTAAAGCGCAGGTCGCGGGTTCGAATCCCGCGGGTGGCTCGGTGCGACCGACCACGACACGAACCTTCCATCGCATCGCCATGAAAATCGATCCTGACAACTTTTCCGCCCGTCGCGGATCTCGCACCGATGGAAAGCGATCTCGTAACATGCAATGGAGATGGTGGCAGAGGCCCTGTAGTCCGACTTTGGGAACACGAGTTTCCACTGTTGCTGTTGTTGTCAGTGGAGGTGCCTTAATTACTGCACTGTGGTTGTTGCCGATCGAACCAGATATTATGGCAACATGGGTTGTTCGTGGTGTTTTGCTCGGGTTCTTCCTCGTGTCGCAGCTGATTTGGTTTGTGGCGCTGCGGAGTGCAAGGCGTCGCTATGCTAAAAACGAGTTCCGGTTTTGCCCTTTCTGTCGGTATTCTCTCAAAGGGCTTCCAGATGAGGGTAGTTGCCCAGAATGTGGGGGGAGCTACAAGATACATCTTGTTCAGAGGATCTGGCAACGTCAGCTCCCTCGCTGGCGGCGACCACGGCCTCCCCGACCTCGTTACAGCGGGCCGGAACGACTCACGCTCTTGTTCTTCCTTGGTGCTCCGATCTCTGCGATCGGTTATGGTTGCGTTGCATTCGCGATTACCTTTCTCCGATGGAGGGAGCCCGTTCGATCGGGCTCGTTTCCCCCAGACATTTCCATCGTCTGGTTCTTAGACAGCCTCATGTGGGTTGTGCCTGCCACAATCATAATCACCGTTTCAGCGGGATCGGTTTGGCGACGTCTTCGACTAGCGACGAAGCGCCTCATCAAAGCGAACGATTTCTTGTTATGCCCGTCATGTCGACTGCCGCTTGGCGGCTTGCCGCCTAACGGGCTATGCCCAAAATGTCAGTTCTCTTACAAAGCAACAAAGGTAAGAGAACTGTGGGAGGCCGAGTACTACCTATATCCGTAGTAGGCGACGGGAAGGCTCTGATGAGCCACGTACATAATTACCGTCGAATCGCGTGCTGGGTGAGCGGCTACCCTATTCTCAGTTGACGGGGGAAGGAAGCGGTGAACTAATATGAACAAACGATTGGCTGTCGACGATGGTAGCGGAGGATGGAAGCTTCGGATCTTTCATCGAGCTGCAAGAGGTAACAGGATTCCACGATACTTGATCAAATGTGGCTGCTGCGACAAATCTGTCGAGATCTACTACTCCGACGCGGGCCTAGAAATAAATTGTGTCAACGCCTCTCTAGCGGAGTGGAGAGCGGTACTCCTTCCACTCTTAGGTTCTGATGAGCCAAAGGGCTAATCACCATAATTGCATATCGCAAGACGCATCGCTCGTTTCCGAGCACGCTTCTTCCCGCGTCCGCCGACTGCGATACTCGATCGTCTTGATCCCCCGCAGGATCAGCTCCGCATAGGGTTGGCGGATGGACAGGGCACGACGGGGCAGCATGAAAGGCTCATTGGCTCGATAGGGACCACGTCTCGCCTCATTACACACCCATTTTGACCGCTCGACCGGTTCACCTGTATGCTTGCACTCGTGCTTTCTGTCCGCTTTGGATCGTTCTGGGGGGGCCGGCAAGCCAATGCGCCCACAAGGGCGCGGGTGTCGCCAGGTTCTCGACCTTTGGGTGTACTTGGGCCGACGCCCATGTTCGCGTCGTCGGCGTTGTCGACATGCATCGTAATCAGACCGCATCACCCAAGTTTAAGAAGACGAACCGCCGTTTCAAAGTTGGTCCGGATGCTATCGACAATTGGTACCGGCGTGTTTCCGAGTCGTTTGACGCGCTTGGAGAGGTAGTTACAGCCGAAAGCCAAGAACTTGTCAGATCTCTTCACGAGGTCAAGACGGCATGCAGCGCAATCATCAGGAATGTCGAAAACCTAGTCAGCGAGTCCGAGGGTGCCACGTTCAATGACCGTCTAATCAATGCACCGCAGGGTGTTCGCGAGGTCTATGCGTCAGCTCAGCTTCTAATTGACCAACTTC
>JADFGE010000184.1 GCA_022567855.1 Planctomycetota bacterium
GGGCGAACGGGATAGCTGCTGACGCAGTGAAGGCTCGCCAGCTTCTGTTTTATGGCATTCGCCGCCCAGGTTCGTTCGATCACGGCGACCGACGCACGAAGCTCAGCGATCGTGGCCAAGCCTGCGGAGAGGATGATCGGCTTACCGGTTTGCGCTGCCGCTTCGAGCAGCGGAAAGAACGTATTGTCGCCTGACGCAATCTTTAATGCAGACACCAGCGGCGCAAGCACAGCAACACTCGGTAGGTCGAGCGGTGTAGAAAAGAACAACAGTCCGGCGGCAGAGGCAACGGCGGATAGTTGCGCGAACTGTTCCGGCGAGAGCTCGAATGATTTCAGGCGTTCAAAGCGGTCAATCTCGCGGCGACTGATGTACTGCTCCGTTCGGTACGTTTGGAACTTGACGGCGTGCGCGCCGGCCTCGGCGGCGAGCCCGATCAAATCCTGCGCCAGCGCGAAGTCGCCTTCATGGTTGTTGCCGATCTCGGCCACAATCATGATTCGCTTCTCAAGATCGAAGTCGTCGATTTTCACCGGTTTCCCCTCATGCGGCGGTCACGATCACGCATTGTGATAATGAAGGACGTACTGGGAGCGCACGAGCTGGAAGCCCAGGCGTTCGTAGCAGCGGATGGCGGGCAGGTTCGCCAACTGCGTGCCGACGCGCAGGCCGCCGGCCTCGGGGAACTGCGATTGCGCGAACCAGGTCATATCTCCAGCCACACTTTGGCCTCGCACGGCCTCGTCCACAGCCACGAGATCGACGACCATCACGCCGTCGGCGGTCATGAGCGCCAGGAGAAACCCGACGATTCGTCCATTCTCGACGGCGACGACCATTGCATCTCCGCGCCGGCCGTGGAAGTAGCTGCGCGTCCACTGGGCCTTGATCTCGTCGGCGACCGTGTCGGGGATTTGAGCGTCAGCGTGGAAGCGTGAGAATCCGAAGCTTCGCCGGGCCAGGGCCGCGATCTCCTGTTCATCCGACGCTTCAGCCGGCCTCAGATTCATCTCACCCCGGGGACGGCGTGAGCCGGTTACGGCCCGTTCAAACTGAAGACTCGTGTCCACAAGCGTGAAACCCCATCGCAGCAGGGGCCCGAGGTGCTGCGGTTCCTCGGTCGGCACCTTGATGTACGCGAAAACCGGCGGGGTGTTCAGCTCTGCCAGTTGGCTGTTCATATCCGCAGGGTCGATCTCACGGCTGGTGTTGACCAGGGCTTCGATACTGATTTGGTAGACGTTGCAGCCGAGTCGCTCGGCCAGCCAAACGTCCCGGTGAAGCTCGGCATAGGTGAGCATCGGGCTGACCTTGCGCTACGGCGCCACCAACGCGCCGCCCATTTTTGGTTCGACCAGGGACGGATCGCCTAGCGACCCATACGACTTGATGTACTGGGCGACGCCGCGCTCGATCGGCCAGTGCGGATCATAACCGAGCAGGGCTCTGGCCTTATCCACACACAGCGTTCCGCGATCGGGCATCAGCCGGTTTTTCGGGCGATACTCGATCCTGACCTTGGGGAACTCGGCTCTGACCACCTCCACCAGTTCCGCGATTGATCGGGATCGGCCGAAGGTGAGATTGAACGTCTCACCGCGACTCTCATCGGACTGAATGATCTGGATGACGCCGCCGATGAGATCTTCGATGAACGTGAAGTCGAGCCGCTCCGCGCCGTCACCGGCCACGGTGAGCGTTTCGCCGCCCCGCGCGTTCTCGATAAAGACCTGAACTACACGCCGGCTGACACAGCGATGGCCGTAGAGGGCCGCCGGACGAATGATCGTGTAGGGCAGCCCGAAGACCTGGTTGTGGGCGATCACGAGCTTCTCACCACTGAACTTCAACGCCCCGTAGATGCCGATCGGATTGCAGGGCGTTTCCTCCGTGACGATCCCACTGCTGAAGTGTCCGTAGACCATGCTTGAGGAGAAGAAGATGAAGTGCTCGAGCCAATCTCGCGCGCAGGCCAAGGTATTTTCAAGGGTGTGAAGCGTGTGCTCGAACGCATCGTGGGGGTGGCGATTGGAGCGATCGGCGTGGGAGATGCCCGCCAGATGGATCAGCACCTGCGGTTGGATCATTCCGAGCAAGTCGGCGAGGGCGGGCTCGTCACGGGCATCCTGCGTATAGACGGGGATATCCGCCGCCCGGAGCAGTCGCTGCCGTTCGTTGATCAGGCGAAGGTAGAGATCCCGGTTCGGGGTGCTTGGATCGGCATTGGAGAACGCCAGCAGATTGTTGACGCGCAGGGAGTCGATGATGAACACATCCGCCCCGCGCGAAGAGAGAGCGAGCGCCAGGTTGTGGCCGATGAACCCGGCTCCGCCGATCAACGCGATCTTTCGCTTGTGCAGGGGGGTCATCTCATCTCACCGCTGCAATGGCATCCTTGACCGAAGCGACGATGTACTGGACGTCCTCCCGCACCAGATGCGGCCCCACGGGCAAAGTGATAGAAGCCGCGCTGAGGCGCGACGCCACTGGGAAGCTGTTATCGGCAAATCCGTATCGACGCCTGTAATAGCTCATGTGAGGGACCGGCCGGGGGTAGTAAACGCTGCAGCCCACGCCCCGATGCTTGAGGCTCGTCATGATCTGTGGACGCTTGGACATCACTGGATCACGAAGCACCAGGGCCAGGCCGTAGTAGCTGCTGCGGAATCGCCCGTGCGTCGAACGGAGCATGCTGATCTCGTCGATCGAGGCCAGCCCGGCCCCAAGCGCCTCGTAGTTGGCGCGCCGGGCGGCGAGGAAGTCCCCCAGCCGGCCCATCTGCACGAGCCCGATCGCCGCCCCAAGCTCGGTCATGCGATAGTTGTTGCCCAAGCGCTCAACGTCGTACTCCCCTGGAGTCGGTCGATCCGAGACGACGTTGCGGTCGATGCCAAAGGCGCGCTGGGTCGCCGCGGCGTCGGCCACATCCTGGCGGCGCGTGATCAACATGCCGCCCTCAGCCGTGGTGATGTGTTTGACGGGATAGAACGAGAAGCAGCCCACGTCGCCATGGAGCCCGACGTGAATGTCATCCAACGTCGCCCCGACCGCCAGCGCACAATCCTCTATCACGAACAGGTCGTGACGGTGGGCAATCGTCAGCACGCGCTGCATGTCGACCGGAAGCCCGAGGTAATGCACGACGCAGATCGCTTTGGTTCGGCTGGTGATCGCCGCCTCGAGCTGATCGAGATCGAGGTTCCCGGTCTCCGACTCGGAATCGACGAACACGCATCGAGCGCCGCACAACTGAACGGCATGAGCCGTGGCAATATGCGTCTGGGCCGGCATGATGACTTCGTCTTGCGGTCCGAGATCCAGGAACATATACGCCAGGTGTAAAGCCGCGGTGCACGAGGACGTGGCCACGGCGTGCGGCGCTTTGGTGAACTCGGCGAAGGCGGCCTCGAACTGTCGAACCTGCGGTCCGTGGGTAAGCGTCGGGCCCGACAGGACCTCCATCACCGCCTCGCGCTCGGCGTCGCCGATCATTGGCCGGCCGAACGGAATGGAACGTGCCAGCGCCGTCTTTGACGCCTTGGATGTCGGGCGGACCTCCACCGTCTGCGCTACCGTGCCGGAACCAGGTGTCGTGAACGCTGGATCGTTGGTGTGTGGGTGCATCACTCGTACTCCACTTCGACGATCCGTCGCTCTCGCTGAGCGCGTTGGATCGCCAGACATACGAACATCGTCTCGAATACTTCCCGGTGTGTGATCTGAGGCTTGGCGCATCCAAGGATGCTGTCCAGGAAGTTCCCGATCAGGTCTCCCTTGGCGGCGCCGGGATGTGCAGCGGTGATGATCTGCGGTGATGACGAAGCGTCGCGCGACGTGTAGAGACGTCCATGCGGATCGTCGTTGACGAATGTCGCCTCGGTTCCGCAGATTGTCAGGCCGTGGCCGTGCGGCCGAACACAACCGAAGTTTGCGGTGACCGTGCCTGTCATGCCGCTGTCAAAGCGCAGCAGCGCCGCGGTCATGTCGTGCCCGGCAAAGGCGGAGCCGGCGGTTCCGATGCCGTTGCCGAACGCGGCGACCTGAACGACCCGCTCACCCGTCAACCACAGCAGTTGGTCGATCAGATGCACCGCCCCGCCCAGGACGACGCTGTAGTTGTGGACTCGGCCTCGCCAGCCTTGGGTCAACTTGTGGACCCGACCATAGTTGTATTCGCCTTCGACGTGAAACAGCCGGCCCATCCGTCCTCGGCGAATCATTTGGCGAACGAGCTGGAACCGAGGCGACAGGCGGAGAATCAGATTGCAGCTAAGCCGTTGCTGTGGCCGCTGCCGGAGTATTGCTCGGACCTGTCGCAGCTCCTCGATATCAAGACACAACGGCTTCTCGACAAAGACGTGCTTGCCGTGCTCAAGGGCCAGGACGATCTGCTCAGCGTGGGCGTCGTCGTACGAGGCGATGGAAACCACATCAATCGCGGGGTCGCTCAGGACAACCCGCGGATCGGCCACGATGTCCAGCTCGGGGTATTGCTGCGAGAGTTCGCCGCGCTTGGTTGGCGAGATGTCGCACAGCGTGGTGACGGCGCAGGCCGGGTGGGCATCGTACGCTTTGATGTGCTGCTGCCCGACGCCCAGGCCGATGACCGCCGCTCGCAAACGGGTGGTATGAATGGAGGCCGACCCGCTCCGGTCCCGTCGGCTGGCAGGAGCGTCCGTGCTCGCGGTTTGGGGCCATGCGTCCATGCAGTCGCCTCGCGACCAGCGTGTTCGTGCGCGTTCGTGGCGCCGGTCGCCTCCATTGTACTCAAAATGGTCATCCGTGGCGGCTCTACCACGGCTCCGGCCCTATCCAGCCCCCTTATCGTCCGCCGGGCCGCGCCCGATCGACGCCCCAACCGCAGCTGCTGCCACCGCCCGTTGCAAGTCGATCAGCTCGGCCAGACTGTACGACCAATGCGGCCGATCCATGGCCGCGACGAGCGCCCTGAACCGCTCCAGGTCCTCGGGCGTGTCGATGGCGAAATCGACATCGCCGCCGTCGTGATCGCTGCGGATCGCTTTGATCCGGAAATCCTTGCTGTGGTCGTAGAAATAGCTGGTCACATGCTCACGATCATCGGCACTGCTCATGTGAGGGACCGCCTCAGCAAAGACTGCTACCGAAATCACCTCAACCGATTGGCCGGGCCCGAAGCTCCGCCCGATGACGTTCGTGACCAGGTCCGCCCCGCCTGATCTGTACGTTGCCACCGCTTGATCGATCAGAGCCGGGTCCAGCAGCGGGCTGTCCGCACACAACCGAACGAACACGTCAAGTTCATGCCGCTGGGCGGCTTCGCGGAACCGCTCGGCCACGTTGTCCAGCGTGCCTCGGAAGCAGTCAACCCCGCGCTCAACGCAGAACGACTCGATCGGATCGTCACTTGGATCAGTTGAGGTAGCGACGACGATGCCGTCGAGCTCGGTACAGCGCTCCACGCGCTCCAGAAGGTATTGCATCATCGGCCGACCGTGGACCTCCGCCAACACCTTCCCCGGGAGCCGGCGTGAAGTCATACGTGCCTGAATGATCGCCCCTATGCGCACGCGAACGAATTCCTACAATGCCGGCCCAACGGAGCGCCGCCATGACCGAGTTCGTGAATGTCGCCAAGACATCTGATATTCCTGACCAAGCTGCAAAGTGCGTGGAGGTTCAAGGCCGACGCATCTGCCTCGTCAACCTCGGCGGCACGTTCTACGCCATCGATGATACCTGCACGCACGCTGAGGCATCGCTGAGCGAAGGTCACGTCACGGGCGATGAGATCATGTGCCCCCTGCACATGGCGACGTTCAGTATCCTCACCGGCGAAGTCACCGGTCCGCCGGCCGACGAAGACCTCGCCACCTATCCGGTTCGCGTCAACGGCGACGATGTGGCGGTCGAACTCTAGAAGAGCCTCCTACCCCGATGGTTGACGCTCGGCGAAGGTCTGAGCGGTGGCCCTGATCGCCTCGCGCTCAGCGAAGACGCCCCGCCGATTCTTTGGTCACCTCGCGGCCTCGGCCGGCAGATCAGCCGGGTCGCCAGCGCCCGACAAGCACAGTATCGATCAACACGATCGCAGTCTGCTCTAGTGGTTTATCCTATGGCAATTAGGGGTTTCCCTCATGCACGAGAGCGGTGACCACGAGTCGCACGAGTTCGGCCACGGATTCGACGCGCATTTTCT
>JADFGE010000185.1 GCA_022567855.1 Planctomycetota bacterium
GCGGTCGGGGGCGGGGAAGTCCGGCGCGCCCTCGTACATGAGCGTGGGCACGCGGTTGGGCAATAGCCCGTACACGATGTACGAGTGGCCCGTGACCCACCCGATGTCGGCGGTGCACCAGAACACCTGCCCGGCGTCGGGGATGAGGTTGAAGACGAGCTTGCTCGTCAGGTAGGTGTAGACCATGTACCCGCCGGTGGTGTGCACGATCCCCTTGGGCTTGCCCGTCGAGCCGGAGGTGTACAGGAGAAACAGCATGTCCTCGGAATCCATTGGTCGGCAAGGGCAGTCGTCCGAGGCGGCGACCATCGAGCTTGCTGCGAAGCTTGGTCGGCGACTGCGGGCCGCGGATGTCGTCTGCCTTGACGGACCGCTTGGTGCAGGCAAGACATGCTTCGTGCGTGGACTGGCCACCGGTATGGGATTGGACGGGGCCGCCGTCTCCAGCCCGAGTTTCCTCATCTGTCACGAATACAACGGCCGCGCGCCGCTTCGACTTGCCCACCTTGATGCCTATCGTCTCGCCGGGCCCGATGAGCTCGAGACGATCGGGTGGGACGAGCTGCGCACGGCGGGCCGGACCGTACTCGCCATCGAGTGGGCCTCGCGGATCGAGCCGGCCCTTCCGCCGAAGCGCATCGACGTGATGATCCAGCACACGGGCCCGACCTCGCGCCTCATCGTCATTGATGCCCCTGGAATCCTCGCTTCGCGATTGGAGGGGCTCGATGATTGACCCCACATCAGACAGCCGTGAGCAGGAGGAAGTCGCAGACGGCCGTGGAAACTCTGGGCGCAATCATTCTTGCCGTGTCTGTGGAAAGTCCGTCAAGACAACCGAGGCCACGTTCCCCTTCTGCTCCGATCGCTGTCGTCTCGTGGACCTCGGCAAGTGGTTCAATGAATCGTACCGAATGACGCGCCGGATCGATGAGGTTGATGAGGTCGATTGACGGGGACTGTGCGGCGCGCCGCGTTGTTATACGAATCGCAGTTGATCCGCAGGCGGGCGCCATGCTTTGACCCGTTAGGGCAAAGCATGCTTCATCCCGACGCGTCGGGAATGAAGCATGGCACCCGCGAAACGCACGAGAATCATTTCGGATTCGTATTAGTCCTCGTCGTCGCCTTGCTCGGCGATCATCTTCCGGCCTTGGGGGCTCAGGGCATAGATCTGGAACCGGTGACCGATCGGCTCCCACCCGTGCTCCTGACAGATGCGTTTGCGGATCAGCGCCAACTCATCATCCGAAAACTCGATGAGTTCGCCGGTCTTCATGCAGACCATATAGTCGCGCGGCGCCTTGCCGTAGATCAGTTGATAGTGGGTCTGCTTGGAATCAAACAGGGCCTGCGTGATGATCCCGGCTTCTTGCAGGAGCTTGACGGTCCGGTAGATCGTGGCCATGGACACGCCGTGGCTGCGATCGCGCATGTCCAGCATCAGGTCGTCAACCTCAAAGACGCCGTCCCGCTCGATGATCGCTTCGAGGATGTCCGCCCGTTCCGGGGTGTACTTGAGGCTCCGTGATTTGAGGTACCGCCGGAACACGGAGCACAGCGGCGCCATGGCTGCGATGGCGAGATCATCAGGCTGAGCAGGGGGGATCGGAACCGACTCCAAGTTCATGCTACAAGTGTACGCCAGTCGTCCGCCCCGGCCATGAGGAACCCCCCGATGATGACCACAGCCCACGCGCCGCCGCGAATCCTGGCGATTGAACCGTTCTACACGGGTTTGAACCGAACCGTTCGCGAATCGATCAGCCGACGTTCGTGCCAAGTGCGATGTGCACCTTGAGCTGACGATCCTGACAAGGGCGCTCGCGGCGGACTTGATGATCTTCAACGGCGCGTGGAATCGCCGGTCATTCTAATACGAATCCCAAATGATTCTCGTGCGTTTCGCGGGTGCCATGCTTCATTCCCGACGCGTCGGGATGAAGCATGCTTTGCCCTAAAGGGTCAAAGCATGGCACCCGCCGGCGGATCAACTGCGATTCGTATCAATCGTCACCCGTCGCGACCGCATCGACGCCTTTGGGCTCGACGGGCGAGCTGAGCAGGGCCTCGTGCGTCTTGGGACTGAACCGGCTGCCCAGCAGCGGAAGGCGGCGATTCGGATCCGCTTGTTGCGGCAGCAGCGGCCGCACGAGCCAGATGACAAAGACGGTGATCAGCGAGGCGAGCCACATCATCGGCAGCCACCCCATGAACACGACGAAGCTCGTGACCAGCAACACCAACAACGCCGTCGGAATCATCCCCTCCCACGCCAGCCGCATGAGCTGATCGTATCGAAACCGCGGCAACGTCCAGCGGAGAGCCATGGTCAGGCAGATCATGGCGAAGACCTTGGTCATGACTATGCCGAATTGAAGCAGGATCATGCCGATGCCGCCCGCCATTGGAAGATCAAGCCCCCATAGTGGATTGATCGACCAACCACCGAGGAACAGCACCGTGAAGAACGCGCTGCCGACGATGATGTGCCCGTACTCTGCCAGGAAGAACAACACCCACTTCATCGAGGAGTACTCGGTGTGGAATCCGCCGACGAGCTCGGACTCCGCCTCGGCCAGATCAAAGGGAAGTCGGTTGGTTTCGGCGAGCATGCAGACGTAGAACAGCAGGGCCGCGATCGGCTGGTGAATCACAAACCACTGGCCCTGAAGCTGCTGCTCGATCATCTCGTCGGGTCGAACGGTGCCGGCGGTGAGGATCAAGGTCAGGATGGCCAGGCCCATCGGTATCTCGTAGCTGATCATCTGCGCCGAGGCGCGGAGGCCGCCGAAGAACGAGTACTTGTTGTTCGACGACCAGCCGGCCAAGGCCACGCCGTACACCCCCAATGACGTGATCGCCACGAGGTAGACGACGCCGATGTTGACGTTGGCGGCCGTGATCTCGATTGTTTCGGAGCCGATCTGGAGCGTGCCCGCCCACGGAATGATCGCGAAACTGATCAGGGCGGGGATGAGCGCGAACGCCGGGGCCAGAATGAATAACACGCGGTCGGCCCGAGTGGGGATGAAATCCTCCTTCAGGATCAACTTGATCGCATCGGCGATGGGTTGCAGCAGGCCCAGCGGCCCCACGCGATTGGGTCCGCACCGATCCTGCATCCACGCGGAGAGCTTGCGCTCCAGCAGCACTAGGTACAGCGCTCCCACCGCAATGAGATGGATGATCACGAGGATCACCCCCACGGAGACGATCAGCTGCGGCGTGATGAAGTCGGGGAGCCAGTCGGGCATGGGGCGAGCAGTGTATCAGCTTGGATTGAGTTGGTCCGAGTCGCCGAAGCAGCATCTTGCCCCGTCCTGAAACGGCACGCGGCACGACACGACGGTCATCGGTTCTTCGCCGCCTCTTGTGGTGGGCCCGCCTGTGCCTGGACCGTCTGGATATCCAACGCGCGCCGGGAGCGATCGAGCTCGTGGCTTGGAAAGTAATCCTGCAACGCGGCCACGGACCACGCTCCGGCCCGCAAAGCCACGATCGCCTCGACCACCGCGTTAGCGCCCGTGATCGTGGTGATCATCGGCACCCCGGCTCGAACCGCGGTGGCTCGAATCTTGCCCTCGTCGGTGTGAGCGCCCTTTCGCGTCGGCGTGTTGATGATCAGGTGAATCTCGCGATTAGCGATCTTGTCCAGAATGTTCGGACGCGCCCCCTCCGAGATCTTCCGCAGCAGGACCGTGTCCACCGAGTATTCATGCAAAAGCTCGTGCGTGCCCTTGGTCGTGAAGACCGTAAACCCCAGCGACACCAACGTCCGAGTGAACTGGACGCAATGCGGCTTGTCGGAATCTCGCACCGACAGAAAGACGTTGCCCTGCGTCGGCAGCTCGATTCCAGCCCCCATCTGCGCCTTCGCCAGAGCGATGTGAAGTGATCGATCCACGCCCATCACTTCCCCGGTCGAGCGCATCTCAGGGCCGAGGATCACATCCACGCCCGGAAATCGCGCGAAGGGAAAGACCGACTCTTTCACCGAGAAGAACCCCGCGTCCGGGATTTCCTCCACGCCAAGCTCCGTCAGCGACGCCCCCATCATCACCTTCGCCGCGACGCGGGCCCACGACTGACCTTTGGCTTTCGAGACGAACGGCACCGTGCGCGAGGCCCGCGGGTTCACTTCCAGGATATAGACTTCGTCGTTCTTGACCGCCATCTGCACGTTCATCAAGCCGCGGACCTTGAGGCGCTCCGCCAAGCGACGCGCAATGTCCTTGATCTGATCGACCACCACCGGTCGAAGCGAGTAGGGCGGGATCGTGCACGCCGAGTCGCCGGAGTGAATCCCCGCTTCCTCAATGTGCTCCATCACCCCGCAAATCAGCGCCTTCGCCTCCGCCCCTTCCCCCTTGATGCCTTGATGCCTCGATCCCTCGATGCCTTCCCCAAAGTCCCCCACCACATCCACATCGACTTCGATCGCTTCCGAGAGGAACCGGTCAATGAGGACCGGCGCATCGGCCAGGTCGGACACATCGACGGCGGTGCGCATGTACCGTCGCAGCGACACTTCGTCGAAGCAGGTTTCCATCCCTCGCCCGCCCAGGACGTAGCTCGGGCGAACCAGCACCGGATACCCGATTCGAGTCGCCACCCTGACCGCCTCGTCGAGCGAATAGGCGATGCCGTTGTACGGCTGGGTCATCCCCAGTTCTTCGAGCATCACCTTGAACCGATCTCGATCCTCAGCCAAGTCGATCGAATCCAGATCGGTGCCGATGAGCGGAACGCCTGCTTTCACAAGGCCGTGGGCGAGGTTCAGCGGCGTCTGCCCGCCGAATTGCACAATACAGCCCGCCACCTTGCCGCTTCGATCCGGGACATCGATCCCCCCGCCGTTGAGCCGCTCGACAACGTTGAGCGTATCTTCCAGCGTCAACGGCTCGAAGAACAGGAAATCCGATGTGTCGTAATCCGTGCTCACCGTCTCCGGATTCGAGTTGATCATCACCGACTCGAATCCCATTTCACGGCAGGCGAACGCAGCCTGGCAGCAGCAGTAGTCAAACTCGATGCCCTGGCCGATGCGGTTGGGCCCGCCCCCGAGGATGATGATCTTGCGGCGATCGGTGACGCGGATTTCATCCTCGCAGACAACTCCGGGCAAGCCCGGGGCTATATATGGAGTTTCGTACGTCGAGTAGTAGTACGGCGTGAGGGCTTCGAACTCGGCCGCGCACGTGTCCACCAACTTGTACACCGGCTCGATCTTGAGACGCTTGCGGTGATCGCGGACTTTCAGAATCGTTTCCGTCGAAATCTCATCGAGATAAACATACGCCAACTGGGGATCGGAATAGCCCAACTGCTTGGCTTTGAACAAGACGTCGCGTGGCAGATCGTCGAGTCGCTCATATAAGAAAAGCTCATCTTCGAACTCGACGAGTTGTTGGATCTGATCCAAAAACCACGGGTCGATGTGCGTCAAGGCCGCGATGCGATCAATCGACCATCCCATCTTCATCGCGTAGCGGACGAAGTACAGCCGGCCCTGGCTCGGGACGCTGAGCTTGCGCATCAGCGTTTCCTCGGGAATGGGCCAGACGACTTTGGATCCATCCGCGGCGACGAGGGGATCGGTTTCATCCGGCCCAACTCGGGCGGCGGCTCGTTTGGCCAAGAGCCAATGATCGTTCCGATCCAGCCCCAACCCAAAGCGCTTTACCTCCATGGACCGGATCGCCTTTTGCAGGCTCTCCTTGAATGTCCGGCCGATGCTCATCGCCTCGCCGACCGATTTCATCTGCGTGGTGAGGGTCTCGTCGGCTTCGGGGAACTTCTCGAAGGTCCAGCGCGGCATCTTGGTGACGACATAGTCGATCGACGGCTCAAAGCACGCGCTGGTCGTGCCCGTGACATCGTTACGCAGCTCGTCCAGCGTGTACCCCACCGCGAGCTTGGCGGCGATGCGGGCGATGGGGAACCCCGTGGCCTTGGACGCCAGGGCCGAGCTGCGCGACACGCGCGGATTCATCTCGACGACGACCATCTCGCCGTCGCGCGGGTTGACGGCAAACTGGACGTTGGAGCCGCCCGTATCGACGCCGATCGCCCGCATGATGGCGATCGCCGCGTCTCGCATTCGTTGGTATTCCTTGTCCGTCAACGTCTGGATTGGGGCCACGGTGATCGA
>JADFGE010000186.1 GCA_022567855.1 Planctomycetota bacterium
TAGAGCTCGGCGACGGCCTTCTTGGGATACCGTTTAGGATCGAGCAGCGTGGTGACGAGCGTCACCTGGCGTGACCGGAAGCCGCGTTGGGTGATTCGATACCGAAGCTCGCGAACCCGCAGCAGCTTGGGCAGGCCTTCCCAGGTCTCGCGGGCAAGCCAGGTCGGCAGTTGGGCGGGCTTGATCCAGTCGACAATCTGATCGTGCTTGCCCAGGCGCCGGATCCAGATCGACTGTGGTCCCTTCCAGTGCTTGAACGCCCCATGACGGCGATGAGGACGGAAGTCAACGCGCCTCGATCCGACGGGCACGCGAATGACAAAATGCAGCTGCAGGCTGAAGAGCTGGGCCAGGTACGTATACGCGCAATACAGACGATCAGCCACGACAATGTCGTGGGGCCGCAACAGATGGTGCAGGCGTTGCACGATGAGCAACTCGTGTTCACGCATCGACGCCGGAACCAGCTCGAGCAGGGCGCCGGTGATCAGATCGAACAGGGCCACGAACTTCGACACCGGGAACTCGTGTCCTCGCTGTCCAGGCGCCCAATGGAACAAGGCTTGCAACTGCTTGGTGTCGGACATCGAGAACGACGATCCGTCAACGCTCACGACCCGGTGGCCACGCCAGAGCCCGACCCGACTTGCCTGCGCCGTCACGCGTTGGCCGGTCTCTCTGAGCAACGCACGGAAGATCTCGACCGGAAGCCGCGTGCGGGCTTGACAGTACGCCGATCTGGCGAACGCGAAGTTCCCGAGTTGCCGGACATGAGCGCAGCTCGTGTTGCCATGTAACACCTGTGCGATGAACAGGTACACGGTCTGGACCGGCCCCAGTGTCCGGTCCCGCCATACGTGGCCCGCCGCATGGCACAGCCTCACGATCCGGTCCGCAGCGACGATTGAACCCAGATCCTCCTTGATCTGCCGGACGCTGAGCGCGATACTGCTGCTCATCCTTGAGCCTCCTGCTTGGGTTTGTGTTAGTACCCATATCCTCGCAGGAGGCTTCCTTTTGCGCAAGCGCGCGTAACCGCGCTTGGCAAAAGGACTTACGGCTTATCTGAACGGCATTCGCCTCACGGGCACGACCCCCACGCGCCTAGCAAGCTGAGTAGATCCTTGACGCCAACGTCGCCGCTGTCGTCAAAGTCGGCGGGACAATCTCCCTTCGGCGGACACGGTCCCCATGCCCCCAGCAAGATGAGCAGATCCTTAACGCCGACATCGCCGCTGGCGTCAATATCCCACGGACACCCAGGCTTGACCGGCGTGCCTTCGATTTTCATGGCCACATCGCCCGGTTCATTCGAACCGATCTCATCATCATCGATCGGCGTCCAATCATCAGGGCCGTAGATGCCAGGCATTCCTGTGCCATGGTCTATGCCTCCATCACGAGCGTGAGTGATGTTTCCGCTGACCAGGAACTCCGTTCGAAGCCAACTGTAGTTGAAGCCATTGGCCCCAGCAGACACGTTCACGGGCACAATTGACAGCCACCAGGTGCCCGGGTCGAGGGTGATGCCCTCAGCACTCAGGTCGACGGTGATGCGGGCAATGTTGTCCTGGCTATTGAAGCCGAAAACAGTGTCGGTGAAGTGAGTCACGGTGAACTGCGATGTCAGTACCGCTGCAAACGGCGCTTCGGCTGGCGTGCCAACCACGTCGGCGAAGAACTCAACCAGAATGCCGTCTTCTGGAACGGCGTTCTCGTCAGGATGGGTGAAGAAGTCGCCGGTTACACTGGTGATATCAAAAGTACCTGACAAGAGGAAATCCTCGCAGACTTGCGAGTCCCTAAAGTTCTTGCCCCCGCCGAATGAACCTGCGCCTCCGATCACGCTTGTCACGTCGGCGCTATAGGTCTGGTTGTCCGTCATGTCAATGGAGTCGTACAGGACATCCGCGCGAGAGAGATCGCTCCCGCCGAACGCGATGACACACCCTGCAATATGCAAGAACGCCCGCCAACGGCGTAGCGGACCTTCATCACGGGAGGAGGATATTTCCCGAAATTTCCCAAAGCCAGCGCGCGGCGAACAGATAATCACCGCGCCAGCCTTCGGCAGTGCCGAGGCCGCTAAACGCAACCCAAATTGCATCGCGAACTGCCTCACATGATTATCCTCCTCAGTCAGTCAGTAGTCAGTCAATCGTTCCTGTAGATGCTACGATGCCTTAATGCCCATTGATAAATGCCTGGCGCTGTCCCCGCGACCAACGGTCGCGGCTTTATACATATTCTGCGTTCACCCGTGTTTATCTGTGGTTCCAATCTCCTCATCCCCAATTCCCAAGCAGGATGAGCAGATCCTTCACCCCAACGGCGCAGTCGCCGTCGAGATCAGCCGGACAGTCCGTACAGTCGTCGCACGGACCCCAGTCACCCAGAAGGATAAGCAGGTCCTTGACGCCGACCGAGCCATCCCCATCCAGATCACCGAGGCGGGGGTTCAGGCCGACGAGTTCGAGCAACACAAGGCCGGCCCGCGGCCCTCCCACCGATCCATTGGTGACGTAAACACCGGGCTCGTCAACGTAGACACTACTCCTGGTTCCCCCAACGAACGGCACTGCATCCAGGAGGAGGGGAGCGGCTGGGTCGGTCGCGTCGAACACATAGGCCGTTTTCCCGAACGGCGCTCCTCCATCGGCGCTGCCACGACCTACGACGTACAGCCGCTGGTCTTGCGCCGCCACGGCAAATGCGTCGTTCAACGATGCGCCGTTTCCAAGCGGGCTATCTTCATCTATGTGGGCCAAGACCACCGGATTGGCCGGATCGGTCACGTCCTGGATGTACAGGCCCGAAACACCTTCAAGCACAAGCTCATCGCTGGCGAGGAAGAGTGTGTCGCCGGCCAGGGCCGTGTCCGCCACCGACTCAATGCCGCCCCAGCGCAATATGGAAGGACCGGAAGCGTCGATCGTCAACTCCGGTCCTGAGTAGATTGGGTGTGACCGGCCGAGGAAGGCGATGCCCTGGCTGTTGAGCGCGATCTTGCTGGCCCGCGGCGTCCCGTGGTACAAACGGCCGGCCTCGAACATGTCCTGCGGGTTCGTGACGTCCACGTTCAGAAACACACCGGTCACGCCATCACAGGAGTGCTCCTCGAAGCCGATGGAGGCATAGCGGGGGTCGTCACCCCACACGGTCACGGCGGCGAAGGTCGCGCAGGCCGGGACGCCCGAGGGGATCCGAAACGCCCCCGCCAAGGCCGGATAGGCCGGGTCGCTCACGTCCACCACTTCCAGCCCCAGGTGACCCGCTCCCAGGTACACGAGATTGTCCCGCACGTCGATCCCTCGGGCGTCGACCCCCAGATTGCTGTAATGGTCGGCCAGATAGACACCCACTACTTCGGGATGAGCGGCATCGGTGACGTCCAGGACAGTAAATCCGTTCCAGGCGTCGGCGATGTAGAGCAAGTCGCCGACCTTTTCCATCTGTCGCAACGTGGCCGGCGAATGGTAGTTGCCCAGACGGACGGGCTTTGTGGGGTCAGTCACATCCAGGATGATCATCCCTTCGCCATCATCATGGACGTACGCCCGGTTGCCAACGATCTCGACGCCGGTAACGTTGCCATGGGTCTTGAAGGTGCTGACGAGGGTTGGATTGGTCGGATCAGTGGCGACATCAAAGATCATGAGCCCTTCGCTGTCTACCCACTGCTGAGTAATACTGTGACGGCGAGTAGTGGTACTGGCGACATAGGCAAAGCCAGCGGAGAGGTCTACATCAAGGAAGGGCGCGTATTGAATCGTGTTGTTGTAGTTGCCAACGACGACCGGGTCTTGTGGATTGGATACATCCACGATGTGAAGTGTATTATGATGGATATCACTAGGGTCAGCACTGACGGTGTGCCTGGTGATCCAAGCGGCATAGTTGCCTTCGACGGCAATCGCGTTGGACGTTCCACTTGGATTCCCCGTCTCGTTGAGTTGCACCATCTCCGATCCGAGCAAGGGTGGATTGAGCGGGTCGATCGACAAATCGTAAATTCGAATCTCGAAGAAGAAATACCCTTGGTCTTTCACCTGGAAGGCATCGCTGCCGACGTACAGGAGGTCCCCGACGATCGTCATGGCGCTGGCGTTGCTGTCGGCGCTACTGCCGATCCCTCCCAGGGACACCACGTTCTGCGGGTCTGTGATGTCGAAAACATCTACATCGCCACCGGTGGATCGTACATACGCCAAGTCGCCATACAGCTGTACATCGTGAGAGAAACCGTCACCCTGCCCAGCCCACACCAGCGTGGGGTCCGTCGGATCAGATACGTCCACCACGCAGAACCGATACGGTTTGTGGGCCCCGAGGAAGGCGTAGCCATCACGCACGGCCACGCCTTCAACGCCGGCCATGATGTTCAGCGACCCGATTTCGAATGGGTCGTACGGGTCAGCGACGTTCAGGATTACCAACCGTCGGCCGATCGCGGCGTACGCCAGGTTCCCCACCACCTCCACATCATTGACCGGCCCGCCCCAGGCGCTGCGGACCACCAGCGCGATCTCCCCCGGACCGGGCTCGCCGTCCGTGACGGTAAACGCCCCTTGGAGGGTGCCCGACGCATTGTCCGTGGGACGGGTGACGATCACGTCGTACACCCCCAGTGGGGCTTGGAGGAGGTTTACTAGGTCACGTGGCACCGTCGCCACCGTCCCCGCGAAATTCACCCACGCCAGGGCGCTGAACTCCGCGCCGCCCTTGCCCGGCTGGCGAAGCGTCACGGTCGGCCGATTGGTCTCATTGGGCAATCCTTCGATGAAGTTTGAGCCGAAGATTTTCAGCTCCGGCTGAGGCACCTGGCCTTGAACGATCTCAGCCGGCTCGATCGAATCCACCACCACCGGCGGCGGACCCCCGGCTTGGACGAGGCCGTTGAGCGTCCCCAGCGTGACCACCGCCGCAAGCGCGAAGCCGGGGTGATGCGCACCAGATCGCCCCGGACGGGATCTGGTAGATGGTCTGTAGTCAGCAGGGACTCGCCGCGCACCGACCCCCTTGCGGCTACGCGCCGCTGTCGCTGGCAACCCTTCCACGGTGTCGTGGCCCATGCGGATCTCCTTGCGCCCCGGCCGACCAACCACCCGACTGCACTCACCGTAACGAGACGGATCGGCCCCCGCAAGTCTTTCATATGAATTATTGCCTGAAAGAATTGGCCGAAATGAGAGATCGGCCCCGCGCGCTGTTGACCTGGAGACGCTGGGCAAAGCAAGACGAGTCAGAAGTCCTTTTATCACAGCCATTTGCCGCTCCCACGCGCGAAAAAAACGGGGTCCGATGCCCGGGAGGATTCGCCGATTTGGAAGGCTCTTGCAGTTCTAACGGACAGGACGATCTTGAGCGAAACCGCTATATTCAACTGTCGACGATAATACTACATAGCTTTTGAGATGCGTCAACCCCTTTCGTACGAAAAATCGCAAAAAGTATGATGGCAACTACGATCTATTTTGATTCCGCCAGTCGGAAAAGCTCGCTGACCTGAATTTTGAGGCTCTTGGCAATCGCCGCGATAATGTCTAACGAGGGATTACGTTTGCCTCTCTCGATATCCGAGATGTACGTTCGATCGAGATGAGCCTGCGCACCAAGCTGCTCCTGCGAGATATCCAGTTCCTTCCGACACTCGCGCACCGCAGCCCCGAGACGCTTCCTAAGAACCAGCTGCTTTTTCGGAGGCATAGGCGCATTGGTAAACTCTTGTCGTCAATGAGTCTATCGACGATAAGTCACATTTTGATATTGATCCCGTTATTCATCACCGCCGGACTTGTGGAGCCATGGAAAGGACGGGTGATCGTGCTGGAGGGATGGCTTAAGCGGATAGCACGGTCGGTCGTGGTCTGTCGTTGGGCGCGACCAACGGTCGCGGCTTTTTGGTGGGATGCGGCGGCTTTTTGGGGGGATGCGGTAGGATGACCGGCTGGCCATGACAATTGCGTATTGCATTGTTCTTGCCGGTGACGGCCTGTCGCTGGTACTCGTCAGTCATGGCCGCTCATGGTCCCTTCGCGGAGAACAAATCCTGCCCGCAGTGCGATGAGGGTCAGTTCCACTCGGTTCTTGACTCTGAGCTTGTTTCCCAGAGAGGCTCGGTGCCACTGGACGGTTT